>NZ_SZZZ01000069.1:0-256 GCF_009830025.1 Pantoea sp. Taur | reverse complement strand
TTTTTCCGTTGAGTTCTTTGCTGATAAGCCTTGCCGTCAGTGTGTCTGCAGCACCCTGCCATTTTTTCTTCGCCTGCGGCGACAGCTGTAATTCCACCAACTCCTGCCCGGCCCCTAAGCTACGGACAACACGGTACTGTGCCCCTTTGCGCAGCGGCAACATCCAGTGTCTTTCCGTTCCCGCCGACTGCCAGGCGTGCAGCAGACCCAGCGCATAAAAACCTTTATCAAAGAGGGTCAGAGAGTGGTCGGGGGT
>NZ_SZZZ01000068.1:0-450 GCF_009830025.1 Pantoea sp. Taur | reverse complement strand
GTCCGTAGCTTAGGGGCCGGGCAGGAGTTGGTGGAATTACAGCTGTCGCCGCAGGCGAAGAAAAAATGGCAGGGTGCTGCAGACACACTGACGGCAAGGCTTATCAGCAAAGAACTCAACGGAAAAAAGGTTCAAATCCTGACATCGATGTGCGATCCGCTGAGATACCCGAAAGCGGATGTTGTGGATTTATACAGCCATCGCTGGGAAATAGAGCACGGCTTCCGCGAGATGAAACAGCACCTGCTGAATAATGAGCTGACGCTGAGAAGCAAAAAGCCAGAACTTGTGCGTCAGGAGCTGTGGGGTGTGGTCCTGGCCTATAACCTTCTGAGGTTCATGATGGCGCAGATGGCGTACAGCCTGAAAGGCGTGGAACCTTATCAGATGAGTTTTAAGCAGTCCGCACTGTATCTGAGAAGTCATCTGAGCCTGCTACCGGGCATCTCA
>NZ_SZZZ01000067.1:0-486 GCF_009830025.1 Pantoea sp. Taur | reverse complement strand
CACGTCCTTCATCGCCTCTGACTGCCAGGGCATCCACCGTGTACGCTTAGTCGCTTAACCTCACAACCCACAGGCGTTTTACAACGCATGCAGACTGCAAGCATTTGAGAGACTCGAACACATCGTTAGCTTCATTCTTATTACGGAGAATGAATACGACGTGTCGTTTCAATTTTCAGCTTGTTCCGGATTGTTAAAGAGCAAATACTTCGCAGCATGCTGAATCAGCATACTCTGAAGTACTATGGGTAACGCCTTTCACTCATTACCAGCAAGTGGCGTCCCCTAGGGGATTCGAACCCCTGTTACCGCCGTGAAAGGGCGGTGTCCTAGGCCTCTAGACGAAGGGGACACGATAGTGTCACGACTTCGCAGCCGTCTTGCTCATTACTTTTCTATCAGACAATCTGTGTGAGCACTTCGAAGGAAGGTATCTTCAGGTAAGGAGGTGATCCAACCGCAGGTTCCCCTACGGTTACCTTGTTA
>NZ_SZZZ01000066.1:0-489 GCF_009830025.1 Pantoea sp. Taur | reverse complement strand
ATTAGCACGTCCTTCATCGCCTCTGACTGCCAGGGCATCCACCGTGTACGCTTAGTCGCTTAACCTCACAACCCACAGGCGTTTTACAACGCATGCAGACTGCAAGCATTTGAGAGACTCGAACACACCGTTTATTCATTCTTATTACGGAGAATGAACGCGACGTGTCGTTTCAATTTTCAGCTTGTTCCGGATTGTTAAAGAGCAATATCTCAAACTCGACGTTACCGTCAGTTTTGAGATATTTCGTGGAGACACCTTTCACCTGTCACCAAGCAAGTGGCGTCCCCTAGGGGATTCGAACCCCTGTTGCCGCCGTGAAAGGGCGGAGTCCTAACCGCTAGACGAAGGGGACACATACATGTCACGACTTCGCAGCCGTCTTGCTCATTACTTTTCTATCAGACAATCTGTGTGAGCACTTCGAAGGAAGGTATCTTCAGGTAAGGAGGTGATCCAACCGCAGGTTCCCCTACGGTTACCTTGTTA
>NZ_SZZZ01000065.1:0-497 GCF_009830025.1 Pantoea sp. Taur | reverse complement strand
GACTGCCAGGCGTGCAGCAGACCCAGCGCATAAAAACCTTTATCAAAGAGGGTCAGAGAGTGGTCGGGGGTCTGTGGGATAAGCTGAGCGGCAAGTTCGGCTTCGCCGGCAGCTGAGACGCTGTCGAACGCTGCTGCTGACAGCAGGTGACTGGTGACTTCCATCTGACAGACCATGCGCACCTGCGGCCACTCAGAGCTCTTATTAATATTGGCCGTTCGCCCGAAGGCGGCATCATTCTCTGGTGTGTCAGGGGTGCGCCATACGGTGCCATCCACCGCCATCAGCGTCAGTCCGTTCCAGTGCGACAGCGGTGTCTTTTCAAACCAGAGGCGCTGCGTTTTCTCAAACATTAACCGGATAACATCTTCTCCAAATCGCTGCCGGGCCTGCACAACCGCGCTGGGCGCAACAAAAGGCCTTTTCCCCGGCAGAAGGATATCCAGGTGTGAGACGAGCTGGGTCATCGAATGGGAGCGAAAAAGTGCCATGCCGGT
>NZ_SZZZ01000064.1:0-520 GCF_009830025.1 Pantoea sp. Taur | reverse complement strand
CTGACGGCAAGGCTTATCAGCAAAGAACTCAACGGAAAAACGGTTCAAATCCTGACATCCATGTGCGACCCCCTGAGGTATCCCAAAGCAGATGTCGTGGACTTATACGGCCATCGCTGGGAAATAGAGCATGGGTTCCGCGAGATGAAACAACACCTGCTGAATAATGAGCTGACGCTGAGAAGCAAAAAGCCAGAACTTGTGCGTCAGGAGCTGTGGGGCGTGGTCCTGGCCTATAACCTTCTGAGGTTCATGATGGCGCAGATGGCGTACAGCCTGAAAGACGTGGAACCTTATCAGATGAGTTTTAAGCAGTCCGCACTGTATCTGAGAAGTCATCTGAGCCTGCTACCGGGCATCTCAGGGGGAAAAATACCGCGGATAATGGAAGAGATAATGGCGATGGCGCCAGGGCTGGTGCTGCCGGAAAGAAGAGTGCGGCATTACCCAAGGGCGGTAAAAAAGAAGCCGCAACGTTATCCGCTGCGGCCTCCATTAAGATCTTAACTGACAAGCATTA
>NZ_SZZZ01000063.1:0-662 GCF_009830025.1 Pantoea sp. Taur | reverse complement strand
CACGGTACTGTGCCCCTTTGCGCAGCGGCAACATCCAGTGTCTTTCCGTTCCCGCCGACTGCCAGGCGTGCAGCAGACCCAGCGCATAAAAACCTTTATCAAAGAGGGTCAGAGAGTGGTCGGGGGT
The DNA here is from genome assembly GCF_009830025.1 of Pantoea sp. Taur. Lineage (NCBI taxonomy): Bacteria > Pseudomonadati > Pseudomonadota > Gammaproteobacteria > Enterobacterales > Erwiniaceae > Pantoea > Pantoea sp. Taur. The sequence goes on along the minus strand of NZ_SZZZ01000063.1, from coordinate 535 downwards.
TTGTGGGATAAGCTGAGCGGCAAGATCGGCTTCGCCGACAGCTGAGACGCTGTCGAACGCTACTGCTGACAGCAGATGGCTGGTGACTTCCATCTGACAGACCATACGCACCTGCGGCCACTCAGAGCACTTATTAATATTGGCCGTTCGCCCGAAGGCGGCATCATTTTCTGGTGTATCAGGGGTGCGCCATACGGTGCCATCCACCGCCATCAGAGTCAGTCCGTTCCAGTGAGACAGCGGGGTCTTTTCAAACCACAGGCGCTGTGTTTTCTCAAACATCAGCCGGATAACATCTTCTCCAAATCGCTGCCGGGCCTGCACAACTGCGCTGGGCGCAACAAAGGGCCTTTTCCCCGGCAGAAGGATATCCAGGTGTGAGACGAGCTGGGTCATCGAATGGGAGCGAAAAAGTGCCATGCCGGTTACAGCCCAGACCATCATTTCCATCGATAAACGGCGCTTTCGTAACGTCACTGTCCCGGTATCAGCGAGACACTCGTCAATGAGTTCAGGAGAAAGGAGATCGGAAAGC
>NZ_SZZZ01000062.1:0-712 GCF_009830025.1 Pantoea sp. Taur | reverse complement strand
ATTAGCACGTCCTTCATCGCCTCTGACTGCCAGGGCATCCACCGTGTACGCTTAGTCGCTTAACCTCACAACCCACAGGCGTTTTACAACGCATGCAGACTGCAAGCATTTGAGAGACTCGAACACATCGTTTATTCATTCTTATTACGGAGAATGAATACGACGTGTCGTTTCAATTTTCAGCTTGTTCCGGATTGTTAAAGAGCATAATACTTCGCAGCACACTGTTGCCGGTACGCTCTGAAGTATTGTTTTGAGTCACTGTAATGGTGGAGCTAAGCGGGATCGAACCGCTGACCTCCTGCGTGCAAGGCAGGCGCTCTCCCAGCTGAGCTATAGCCCCATACAGTTACTGCAGAGACCACTACTACCACTCACCAGGAGTCCCGTTTTTTGAAAACGGTAATTCGTGCTCAGGCAAGGCATGTACGAAGGACGTTTACTGTTGGGTAAACGACTGAGTACATAACGCCGCATGAGTGCGAATTTGGTAGGCCTGAGTGGACTTGAACCACCGACCTCACCCTTATCAGGGGTGCGCTCTAACCACCTGAGCTACAAGCCTGTAGAGGTTTTTTCTGCTCGTTACTTTTCTATCAGACAATCTGTGTGAGCACTTCGAAGGAAGGTATCTTCAGGTAAGGAGGTGATCCAACCGCAGGTTCCCCTACGGTTACCTTGTTACGACTTCACCCCAGTCATGAATCACAAA
>NZ_SZZZ01000061.1:0-830 GCF_009830025.1 Pantoea sp. Taur | reverse complement strand
TCGTGCAGGCCGAGTTTTTTCTCCAGATAGTGGATGTTGGTGCCACCCTGCTGGAAATGTTCGTCGGACATGATTTTCATCTGCAGCTCGACGTTGGTCTTGATGCCGTCGATGATCAGTTCCGCCAGCGCATTTTTCATGCGCGCGATGGCCACTTCACGGGTGTCACCGTAGGTGATCAGCTTGCCGATCATGGAATCGTAGTACGGCGGCACGCTGTAACCGGCATAGATGTGCGATTCCCAGCGCACGCCAAAACCGCCTGGCGCGTGGAAACGGGTGATCTTGCCCGGACTCGGCAGGAAGGTGTTCGGATCTTCGGCGTTGATACGGCACTCTACCGCATGACCGCGAACAATCACGTCTTCCTGTTTGATTGACAGCGGCTGACCGGCAGCAATACGCAGCTGCTCTTTGATCAGATCCACGCCGGTGATCATCTCGGTCACCGGATGCTCCACCTGAATACGGGTGTTCATCTCGATGAAGTAGAACTCACCGTTTTCGTACAGGAACTCGAAAGTACCCGCACCGCGGTAGCCGATATCGATACAGGCTTTGGCACAGCGCTCGCCGATAAAGCGACGCAGTTCCGGCGTGATGCCCGGCGCTGGTGCTTCTTCGACCACTTTCTGGTGACGACGCTGCATCGAGCAGTCACGTTCCGCCAGATAGATGGCGTTGCCCTGGCCGTCGGCCATCACCTGAATCTCGATGTGACGCGGGTTCTCGAGGAATTTCTCCATGTAGACCATGTCGTTGTTGAAAGCCGCTTTGGCTTCCGCTTTCGTCATGCCGATGGATTGTTCCAGATCTTTTTCACTGCGCAC
>NZ_SZZZ01000060.1:0-1116 GCF_009830025.1 Pantoea sp. Taur | reverse complement strand
GGTTTAACAGACACCTCTGAGTCATTTAAGATGACTTAAAGAGAGGTGCCCATGAGCGGTAAGCGTTATCCTGCAGAGTTTAAAATTGAAGCAGTCAAACAGGTTGTTGAGCGTGGTCATTCTGTTTCCAGCGTTGCAACACGTCTCGATTTCACCACCCACAGCCTTTACGCCTGGATGAAGAAGTACGGTCCGGATTCTCCCACTCATAATGCACAGTCAGATGTTCAGGCTGAGATCCGCCGTCTCCAGAAAGAACTGAAGCGGGTTACCGACGAACGGGACATATTAAAAAAAGCCGCGGCGTGCTTCGCAAAGCTGTCCGACTGAGGTACGCCTTTATCCGCGACAACAGCCGTTGCTGGCCTGTTCGATTGCTCTGTCGGATTCTGGATGTTCATCCGAGTGGATTTTATTTCTGGCTTCAACAGCCACATTCGCAGCGTCACCAGGCAGACCAGATGCTGACCGGGCAGATCAAGCAGTTCTGGCTTGAGTCTGGCTGCGTCTATGGTTATCGCAAGATCCATCTCGATCTGCGTGATACTGGGCAGCAGTGTGGAGTGAACCGGGTCTGGCGGCTCATGAGGCGTGCAGGAATAAAAGCTCAGGTTGGGTACCGTAGCCCACGGGTAAGTAAAGGCAAAGCCAGCATCGTAGCACCCAACAGGCTCCAGCGGCAGTTCAATCCAGACTCACCGAATGAGCGTTGGGTGACGGACATAACCTACATCCGAACCCACGAAGGCTGGCTGTATCTGGCCGTGGTGGTTGACCTGTTCTCCCGAAAAGTTATCGGTTGGTCAATGCAACCTCGTATGACAAAAGAGATTGTCCTGAACGTATTACTAATGGCGGTGTGGAGGCGTAATCCCCAAAAACAGGTACTGGTTCACTCTGATCAGGGCAGTCAATACACGAGCCATGAGTGGCAGTCGTTCCTGAAATCACACGGTCTGGAAGGTAGCATGAGTCGTCGTGGTAACTGCCATGACAACGCGGTTGCGGAAAGCTTTTTCCAGCTACTGAAACGCGAACGGATTAAGAAAAAGATCTACGGAACGAGAGACGAAGCCAGAAGCGATATTTTTGATTACATCGAAATGTTTTATAACA
>NZ_SZZZ01000006.1:0-275378 GCF_009830025.1 Pantoea sp. Taur | reverse complement strand
AAAAAGTGCCATGCCGGTTACAGCCCAGACCATCATTTCCATCGATAAACGGCGCTTTCGTAACGTCACTGTCCCGGTATCAGCGAGACACTCGTCAATGAGTTCAGGAGAAAGGAGATCGGAAAGCCCCGAGAATTCCTGAGGCGTAAACTTATGAACGATATCGAGAGCCTGACTGAGAAGCATAAAAAAATCCGTAATCCCTGAGAGATTACGGATTCTTGCAGAACTGCCGGATCGTTCAACCGATCATTTTTGTCTTAACTGATCGGCATTACGTCGCGACGGGGTTTTTTATTTCTGTTAACCGGCGACGACCACCAGTTTTTGATTCGCAAACTCCTTCAGGCCAAGATCGGACAACTCGCGTCCATAGCCTGAGCGTTTTACGCCACCAAACGGCAACTCCGCGGCGGTATCGCTCTGGGAGTTGATAAACACCATACCGGTCTCGATCTGCGATGCCATGTTGCGCCCACGCAAAATATCGCGCGTCCACACTGAACCGCCCAGACCGTAGTGCGAATCATTGGCCAGTGCAATGGCGGTGCGATCGTCAGCCACCACATAAACCTGTGCCACCGGTCCAAAGAACTCCTGGTAATAGGCGGGATTTTGCGGTGTGAGGCCAGTCAGTATCGTCGGCTGATAATAACAACCCACGCCTTCAATCACTTTTCCGCCCAGTTCAACATGCGCACCCTGCTTAACCGCATCCTCAACCTGTTTCACTAAACGGTCGCGAGCCTCTTTCGATGAAAGCGGACCCAGCGTGGTGCTTTCATCCAGTGGATCCCCCGGTTTGGCCGATTGCAGGGCCGCACTAAACTTCGCCATAAACTCCGTCGCGATTTTTTCGTGCAGGATAAAGCGCTTCGCTGCGGTACATACCTGACCACAGTTACTTAATCGCGCCTGCGCGCCCTGGCGCACGGCTTCGTCAATATCGGCATCGTCCAGCACCACGAATACGTCATTGCCGCCTAACTCCAGCGTGGACTTTTTCAGATGCTTTCCGGCCTGCTCCGCCACAGCGCTACCGGCACGTTCAGAGCCCGTCAGCGCGACACCTTGCACGCGCGGATCGGCAATCAAATCGGCGACCTGTTGATTCGAGATAAACAGATTGGTCCACGCCCCCTTTGGCGCACCCGCTTCTTCAACCAGTTTTTCGAAGACATCCGCACAGTGCGGCACAATGTTGGCATGTTTCGCCAGCACCGGATTTCCCAATGCCAGATTTGGCGCCAGCACGCGCATCAACTGGTAATAAGGGAAGTTCCAGGGCTCGACGGCGACCACCACGCCAATCGGGTGATATTCAAGCCAGGCATCGCCCACCGTGCTGGGATAAGGTTGTGCCTGTAATAAGTGAGCCGCATGTTCGGCATAGTACCGGGCGATCTGCGCGCAGATTTTTACTTCCCCCCGGCTCTGCCCGATTAACTTGCCCATCTCACGACTGGCAATCTCAGCTAATTCGTCAACGCGCTGATCAATTAGATCGGCCAGTCGGTGCAGCACCTGCAGACGTGGCTGCATATCGCCTTTACACCACGTAGAGTGGTAGAGTTCGTCAGCCGCGCTAAGTGCCTGCTGCATAAAGGTGTCATCGTGATTAGGCCAGGATTTCAGCAACTGATTATTGGCCGGGTTGATGCTTTGGTAGGCTGACATAAAGGGCTCCTTGGCAGAAAAAATGACAAAGGCGGGACATGCCCGCCTGCGTGTTAAACGTTTTTACGCTCGACTGTTTTGTCGTCCCACGTCAGAACGTCCTGATCGGTCTTATCAAAAGCGCGGAGCAGCACATCGTCGCTACCTTGCTGACGCCAGATTTCTTCCGCGAGTCGTTCGTCATAATTTGCCACCTCAAAAATGGCTTCAGCAATTTCAGGTGAGGTGTGGCGCAGCGTGGCCCATTCGCCCACGTGGTGAGCTTTCGACTGTTCTGTGGCCATAAAGGTCTCCTGTTGTGGATTTATCCTTGCAGTTTTACCGCCAGTCCGGCGACGTATTGGCCCTGATAACGGGCAATTCCCAGTTCTTCTGCTGACGGTTGGCGTGAGCCGTCACCGCCAGCAATCGTGGTGGCGCCATAAGGCGTGCCGCCGCGTACTTGGGATATATCGAAAAGTTCTTTGGTGCCATAACCGATAGGCACGATAACCATGCCGTGATGGGCGAGGGTGGTCCAAACGGAGGTGATGGTTTGTTCCTGACCGCCACCGGTGCCGGTAGAGGCGAATACACTGGCGAGTTTGCCGTACAGCGCGCCTGAGGCCCATAATCCGCCGGTGCGATCCCAGAAATTACGCATCTGACCGGCCATATTGCCAAAGCGGGTTGGCGTACCCACGATGATGGCGTCGTACTGGGTTAAATCTTCAGGTTTTGCTTCAGCCGCCGCCTGATTCACCTTGCCGCCCACCTGCGCAAATCTCTCCGCATCCATGCTTTCCGGTACACGAAGAATGGTGACTTCCGCACCGCTCACACTCTTTGCGCCTTCAGCCACGGCTTGCGCCATGGTTTCGATATGTCCATACATTGAGTAATAAAGCACCAAAACTTTTGCCATGGTTTTCTATCCTGCTGAGGGTGATGAGTATTCAGAAGTATAGAAGAGACTGCGTAAGGTGCCGGAAGGGAGGATAGATGGGTACGTCTAGCGCTGCGCTTTTTACCGGGCTAACCGCTTGTAAGCTGGATGTTAATCTGGTTTATGATGGAAAAATAAGTGAATTATATGTTTCAAAGTATGAATGTTAGCCGAATATCAGACTGGCCTGGCTATCCTTTTATCAGGTGGCGCGAATACTCCGCCGCCTTGCTTTTCACCACATTGGATGAAAAGGCCTAACCACAGATGCTCAATCCCTGGAGGAAATGATGGCACAACATCGTGGAGGATCAGGCAATTTCGCGGAAGACCGCGAGAGAGCCGCGGAAGCCGGTCGTAAAGGCGGAAAAAATAGCGGCGGTAATTTCAGGAATGACCCGCAACGCGCTTCCGAAGCAGGTGAAAAAGGGGGACGCAGTCGCAGCAAGAAATAAAGTGATTGTGTTTGATTCCCCCCTCCGCCGGGTTCTCCCGGCGGTAACAAAGATTGCTTTTCCCCTCCTGACCAGGCAAAAATGATCGCCAATCGATTATTTTGGTGCGTTATGTCTGCTTCAAACTCCCGTCTCAGCCTGCGTATTACGCGTCAGGAACTCGTTCTCATCTTCATTACCATGGTTTGGGGTGGCACCTTTTTGGTGGTGCACCGGGCGATGGCACATTCCGGTCCCTTTTTCTTTGTGGGGCTGCGCTTTGCCACGGCATCGCTATTGCTGGCCTTCTTCTTTCGTCGCTACCTGAAACACATGACATGGCTCGAAGTCAAAGCAGGTGCGCTGATTGGCCTGTCGATTGCGGGTGGCTACGGCTTACAAACCTGGGGGATGCAAACCATCTCCAGCAGCCAGTCGGCGTTTCTGACCGCGCTGTATGTGCCGGTGGTACCGTTACTGCAATGGGTATTTCTGCGCCGTCCGCCAGGGTTAATGGCATGGATTGGCATTATGCTGGCGTTTACCGGTTTAGTGCTGGTGGCCGGGCCACAAGACGGTAGTCTGACGTTGAACGCGGGCGAGATAGCGACGTTACTTAGTACACTGGCGATTGCGGCTGAAATTATTCTGATCAGTCGCTTTGCAGGCCAGGTTGATGTGCGTCGCGTGACGCTGATCCAACTGATGGTCGCATCGGCTTGCGCTTTTGTCTTTATGATCCCTAATGGCGAATCGATCCCAACGATCTCAACGCCATTGCTGTTGAGTGCGCTGGGTCTGGGTGCGGCCAGTGCACTGATTCAGGTGACAATGAACTGGGCACAGCGCAGCGTGTCACCGACACGTGCCACAGTGATTTACGCGGGTGAACCGGTCTGGGCAGGGGTAGTAGGACGTATTGCGGGTGAACGTTTACCGGCCGCCGCCCTGTTGGGTGGTGCGCTGATCGTTTGTGGGGTGATCGTCAGTGAGTTACGACTTCGCCGCAAGAAAGCGGTGCCTGAGCAGGCACCGCTGGAGCCTTAAGGATGTTGTCGTGCCGCCTGGCTTGCCAGCGCGGCGCCCCGACGTTTAAGAATGGCGTTAAGAATGATGGCACCGAAAGTCGCGGTGCCAATCCCACCAAGGGTAAAACTGCCGATCTTTAAAGCAAAATCACCAGCGCCCAACACTAACGTGGTGGCCACCATGATCAAATTGCCGTTCTGACTGAAATCAACGTTGTTTTGCACCCAGATCCGCGCACCTGCCACGGCAATCAAGCCGAATACGACAATAGAGGCACCGCCAATCACCGGGCCGGGAATGGTATGGATCAAGGCACCAAACTTCGGTGAAAAGCCGAGTATCAGCGCAATCACTGCTGCCGCGACAAACGCCAGTGTCGAATAGACTTTGGTGACCGCCATCACGCCAATATTCTCGGCGTACGTCGTTACACCGCTGCCACCCATCGATCCTGACAACATGGTGGCAAGGCCATCACCGACAAACGCGCGCCCCATCCAGGGATCCAGATTGCGTCCCGTCATACCGGCAACGGCTTTAATATGTCCCAGGTTTTCAGCCACCAGAATGATGGCCACAGGAGCAATCATCACTATCGCCTGCATATCAAACACCGGTGCGGTGGTGTGCGGTAAACCAAACCAGGGTGCACTGGCGACACCGCTGAAATCGACTGGCTTACCGAGGCCAAACACATTGGTGAGCAAGGCGTAGAGCGCCCAGGCGACAATCAGGCCAACCAGAATCAGTAAGCGCTGAACTAACCCGCGTGTGAAGACTGCAACCACGCCAATGCATAACACCGTCATCACCGCCATCCAGCTGTCAAACATCGATGCAGATACACCGTGCACGGCGATCGGAGCCAGATTCAGGCCAATCGCCATCACCACCGCGCCGGTGACGACGGGTGGCATCAGGCGTTCAATCCAGCCCGTGCCGACTTTCATTACGATCAAGCCAATCAGTGTATAGAGTGCGCCACACGCGATGACTCCGCCCAGCGCGAGGGCCAGATTGGGGTTCAGTCCCTGGCCGTTGAATCCGGTCACCGCGATAATCACCCCGACAAAGGCGGCGCTGGATCCAAGATAACTCGGCACGCGTCCGCCAGTGACCACAAAGAACAGCAGCGTGCCGATACCGGAAACCAGAATCGCCAGGTTGGGGTCGAGTCCCATCAACAACGGCATTAGCACCGTCGCGCCAAACATTGCTACAGCATGCTGCAGGCCCATGACAAACGTCTGCCCGAACGGCAGGGTTTCATCCGGTGCAATCAGCCCATCTTCGGTCATGGCTGACTTTTTCTGCCAGCGGGGGAACCAGGAATTCGCCATCGTTTTCTCCAGGATATCGGTGGAACCGGACCGCGCAGAGCGGCGTTAGCGGGCGTCCTGCCGTAAAAGGTGATGATATCCACGGTCAAACCACGCCAGGCCATGGGAATCATCGTTACGTACCAGCGCAAGTACTTCACACATCAAAACGTCGTGTGTGCCAACACTGACCACCTGGGTGATTTTGCAATCGAACGACACGGTGGCACCCTCCAGCAGCGGTGAACCGCTGGCCAGCGTGTGCCAGTTAGCCGCAGCAAAGCGCTGTTCCATCGGCGTCTTCCCGCCAAACAGTGTCGAAAGATCTTCATGACCGGCCGCCAGGGTGTTGACGCACAGATAGCCATTGTCCCGAAAGGTCGGCCAGACTGAGGCCGAACGATTCAGACACACCAGCAAAGTGGGCGGCGTATCCGTCACGCTGCAGACGGCTGAGGCAGTGAATCCGGCGCGACCGGCCGGACCGTCGGTGGTGATAATATTGACCGCCGCGCCCAGTCGTGCCATGGCATGGCGGAAAGTATCGCGATCTACATTCGGTACCAGCGGCAGTTCATGCACACTCATGGTTTCACTCCTCTGTTCAACTGGCGGCGCGCTGTGCAGGTGCAGCCGTTTCGGCCAGCCACCCCAGCAGCAGAGCGTTAAACTTATCGGCATCGGTCACGCTCATCGCATGCCCGCCCCACGGCATCTCAATCAGACTGCCATTCGGCAGCGCCTGGGCCAGTTGTGGAGAGCAGCTCCACGGCACCAGCAGATCGTCCTGGCTACAAATGGCTAACACAGGCTGATGAATCCGCGCCGCATGCGGACGGAAATCACTGTTCATTAATGCATGCAAGCGGCGCAGCAGATTTTCCATGCCCTGAAAATGGGGCACGTGATGGGCATCTTCAGCGGTGATGCGCGCCTGATGGCGCGCCAGCCATTCAGCCGGATAGAGGAACAGTGGCTGCGCTCGCACGAAGGCTTCAACGCCTACGTTGAGCAGGAGATCCTGCCGCACCTGGAAGCAGCGTTGCGTATGAGGATCCAACGAGAGCCAGCCATTAATCACCACGACGCGGCCGACACGATCGGGATAATCCAGCGCCAGCTGCAGGCCAATCAGGCCACCCAGTGCGTGGCCAATAATGTCGTAATGGTGAATGTCATGCTGCGCCAGTAGCTCAGCCAGTTCGGCGGCCATCATCGCCATGCTGTAGCCTTCAGGCAGCGTATCGGCACTGCGACCGGTACCGCGCTGATCGTAAGTCACCACGCGATAATAGGGAGCGAGCGCCGCCAGCTGGGGTTGCCAAAAGCCCGCCACGCCACCCAGGCCGGACGACAGCACCAGTGTTGGCGCGTCGGCAGCGGTTAAACCATGAATCTCAAGGTGCATTACGCCTCCTGCGGCCCGATGTGCGCGACGCTGGCAATTTCAATCAGCGCATCTGGTTTAACCAATCCACACTGAATGCAAAAGCGCGCGGGTTTGTCGCCGGGGAAATACTCGGCGTAGACCTGGTTAATCGCGGCGTAATGGCTCCAGTCGGTGAGGAAAATAGAGTTGAAAGTGACGTCACTCATGCTGCCACCGGCGGTCTCGATCACCTTTTTGATGGTTTCCAGTACGTGTCGGGTTTGTGCCGCGGCATCGCCGACGTGGACGACATTGTTACTGGCATCGAACGGTAGCGTGCCTGACACGTACACCACGCCATCGGCCAGGGTTCCTGGCACAAAGGGCGCAATCGGGGTGCCGCTGCCGGCAGGAATAATCACACTTTTAGGCATCGTCGCAGTTCCTTATCGTTATGGTTTTGCAGGTGAGATGGACCCTAAGCTTTCAGAGCTTCACAAAAAGTGTCCGTGTCGCTAACCCAGCCAAAGAAGGTTTCGATGTTGAAAATCGCCGCTTGTTGGGCAAATGCCGGTCCGGCCTGATAAGTGGCGTCTTCCAGCACCACGCCAAAATATTCGAGGAAGAAGCCATCGCGCAGTGTCGACTCAACGCACACGTTGGTGGCAATGCCGGTGAACACCAGGTGGCGGATACCGCGGCTGCGCAGCATGCTATCGAGTGGCGTATTGAAGAAGCCACTGTAGCGCGGTTTGGGCAGCACGATGTCTCCTGCCTGCGGCACCAGTTCATCCACCAGCGCATAATCCCAGCCGCCTTTCGACAGCAGCGTGCCCTGTAACTCCGGGCGCTTACGCATGGTTTTCAGTGCATTCGATTTATGGAAGTTAGGCGAGCCGGCATCACCCGCTTCAACGTACTGGTCATCCCAGCCGTTCTGGAACCAGATAATCTGCATGCCAGCGGCGCGCGCCGCGGTTACCGCCTGATGAATTTTGGCGATCACTGGCTTTGTGGCGGAGACATCAAAGCCAGCAAGATCCAGATAACCCCCTTCGGTGGCATAGGCATTCTGCATATCGACGACGATCAAGGCGCTTTGCGTCGGCGGCAGTGCAATCGATTCTGGTCGGGCGGGCAGGGTGATATTGGGCAAACTCGACGTATGGGCGCAAGTCACGGTACTCATCAGGCAACCTCCTTCTGCGAAGTGATAACGTTTTGACGACACTGCATTAATGGCTGGATACGCTCACCGAAATCTTCAATGCCTTGCAGGAAGTCATCGAAGGTCAGAAGCACGCCCTGTGTGCCGTCAACCTCGGCAACTTCATCCAACATTCGTGCCACATTGGCGTATGAACCCACCAGGGTGCCCATATTGATGTTCACGGCTGATGTGGGATCGGCCATCTGACGCACGTTGGTGTCGCTGCCGGACTTGGTATCCTGCTGACTTTGTGTGGTGAGCCAGGCAAGCGCTTCTTCATCAGCACCCGCTTTGTAATGCTCCCATTTGGCGCGTGCGGCTTCGTCGCTTTCGGCAGCAATGATCATAAACAGCACATAGGAACCGACATCCCGTCCGGCGTTATCTGCTGCGACTTTCATGCGGCTGGCGGTCGGGGCGAAGGCGGTAGGCGTGTTGACCCCTTTACCGAAACAGAAGTTGTAATCGGCATGCTGCGCGGAGAATGCCATGCCGGCATCGCTCTGACCGGCGCAGATCACCTTCATCGGTTTCTGCGGTTGCGGGCTCACGCGGCAGTCGTTCATGGTGAAAAATTCACCCTTGAAGTCACTCTGACCGGTGCCCCATAAATCGCGCAGCACGGTGACGTACTCGGTGAGGTATTGGTAACGGCTGGAGAAGTATTCATCACCCGGCCACAATCCCATCTGTTCGTATTCGGGTTTCTGCCAGCCGGTGACCAGATTGACACCGAAACGACCATTGGAAATCGAATCGATGGTGGCGGCCATGCGCGCCACAATTGCTGGGGGCAGCGTCAGAGTGGCTGCCGTGGCATAGATTTCAATCCTTGAGGTCACCGCCGCGAGCCCCGCCATCAATGTGAAGGATTCGAGATTGTGATCCCAGAATTCGGTTTTACCCCCGAAGCCGCGCAGTTTGATCATCGAGAGCGCAAAGTCGAAGTGATAATGCTCGGCCTTCAGCACAATCTCTTTATTCAGTTCAAAAGTCGGTTTGTATTGCGGCGCATGGGTGGAGATGAGCCAGCCATTATTGCCAATCGGGATAAATACGCCAATTTTCATGTGAAACCTCTCTGCATTGAACGGGCATTGCTCTACGCGCTGCACTGCTTCCTGCACGCATCCTGCGAGCGGCGCTCAGTCACAAAACTGCAAAGCTTGTGCCACATTTTTAAATACCTTATACAACAATGTGTTAAAACCCATGGAAGGATGAAAGTGGAGTGCTTGGTCTAAATCAGACCGTTTGGTCAAAACTTTTTGCACGTTTTTCATGCGCACGGTGGTCAAAAAAGGTGCAGGGAGAGCGATTAGGCAGGAAAGAGGGGCTTTGTTATGATGCGAACAGGCAGGATTGAAGAGGTAACAGTGTGAAAAGCGATGAAAAACAACCGGGCCGACGTTCACGTGCCGTTGCCGCAAAACGGGCTGCGATACTGGAAGCGGCGTTAAGCTTCTTCTCGCAGTTCGGTATTCACGGTACCAGCCTCGATAAAGTGGCAGAGCGTGCCGACGTCTCCAAGACCAATTTGCTTTACTACTATCCCTCAAAAGAGGTGCTGTATATCGCGGTTCTGAAGGAGATCCTTGATGTCTGGCTGGCTCCACTGCGCGCACTGCGCCACGATCAGGACCCACTGACCGCCATTCGGAAATATATCCGGCTTAAGCTGGAGGTGTCGCGCGATCACCCGCAGGCCTCGCGCTTGTTCTGTCTGGAAATGCTCCAGGGTGCGCCGTTACTCAAAGGTGAACTGGCCGGGGATTTAAAAGCGCTGGTGGATGAGAAGGCGGCGATCATCGAGCAGTGGATTGCGGAAGGGCGGTTAGCCGGGGTGCAGCCGCAGCATCTGTTTTTCCTGCTGTGGGCCACCACGCAACATTACGCGGATTTTGCGTCACAGGTTGAGGCGATAACCGGCCAGACCCTGAGTGACCCGGAATTTTTCGAGCAAACGCTGGAGAATGTACAGCGCATGATTATTGAAGGGATCCGCGTGCGTTGATCCCGCTTTAACCAGGAGAGTGCATGGATTCGCTATCACAACTGACGTTGGGCGCGGCGGTCACCGTCGCGGTGATGGGCAAGCGCGTGCCGCTATGGCAATCGGCGCTGGTGGGTGCGATTGCCGGCACCTTGCCCGATCTGGATGTATTTATCGATCATGGCGATGCGATTCGCAATATGACGCTGCACCGCACCGAGAGCCATGCGCTGTTGTGGCTGACGCTAATTGCGCCCCTATTGGCCTGGCTGGTTGCGGTTGTGACGCGCAGTCGCTCACACTGGCGCGGCTGGTGTCTGGCGATTTGGCTGGCCCTGATTACGCATCCGTTGCTTGATCTGACAACGGTATACGGCACACAGCTTGGTTTACCGTTTACCAATTTCCCCTACGCAATCGGCAGCATGTACATCATCGATCCCTTGTATACCTTGCCGTTGCTGATCGCGCTGGGGGTGGCGCTATGGCGGCGTGATGGAGTCGGACTGCGCTGGAATCAGGCGGGTTTGCTGATCAGTACGCTGTATCTTGGCTGGAGCATGGTGGTGCAGGGCGTGGCGACGCAGCATATCGATCGTGATTTAACTGATCAATCCATCAAGCCGCAGCAGGTGCTGGTGACGCCAACGGCATTTAATACCCTGGTGTGGCGAACCGTGATTATGACCCCCGATCGTTACGGTGAGGCCTATTGGTCACTGTTGTCACCCGATCGAGCACTGGAAATTCATTGGCACCCGCGCAACCCGCATTTGTTCGATGCGTTTAAAGGTGACTGGTATGCCGAGCGGGTGGCGTGGTTCAGCCATGGTTTTTACGCCATGCGCCAGCAGGGTGAAGAGACCTTGATTTCGGATTTAAGGATGGGGGAAGCACCCAATTACACCTTCACCTTCAATCTGGGATCGGCACATGTTCCCGAACCGGCACCAGAAAGGGAGCCTTCTGTGCGACCTTCACTGGCGCAGGCATGGCATAAATTACGCGAAAGGTTATAAAAAAAAGCCCCGAGCATTCGGGGCTTTTTGTCGGCAGTGCTATCAGGCTTTACGACGACGTAACAACCAGCCCATGGTGAGAATGACGAACCACAGCGGCGTGACCATCAACGCCTGACGAGTATCATCCTGCAAGGTCAGCAAGACAATTACAAAGGCGAAGAACGCCATGCACACCCAGCACATCAGCTTGCCCAGCGGCATCTTGAACTTCGACTCAGCGTGACGTTGCGGATGCTGTTTGCGGTAAGCCAGGTAGCTGCACAGGATGATGGTCCAGACGAACATAAACAGAATCGCCGATACCGTGGTGACCATGGTGAATACCGTCATCACATCGGGGATTAGGTAAATCAGCGCAACGCCGCACAGTAGGCAGAAGCAGGAGAAAAACAGCCCGGTGGTGGGAACCGCGCGTGCCGACAGGCGGCCAAATGCTTTGTGTGCCACGCCTTGTTCTGCCAAACCGTACAACATACGGCTGGTGGAGAAAATGCCACTGTTAGCGGATGATGCAGCAGAAGTCAGCACCACGAAGTTAACGATGCTGGCGGCGGCGGGTAATCCGATCAGCACAAACATCTCAACGAAGGGGCTGCGGTCCGGCATGACCTGATTCCACGGCGTCACCGCCATGATCACCAGCAGTGCCAGAACGTAAAACATAATGATACGCACCGGAATAGCGTTAATCGCACGTGGCAGCACCTTGTGAGGATCTTTGGTTTCCGCTGCGGCCGTGCCGACTAACTCAATGCCGACGAAGGCAAACACCGCAATCTGGAAGCCAGCAAAGAAGCCGCTCAATCCTTTCGGGAACATACCACCGTGATCCCAGATATTGCTCAGGGCTGCCGCGCTGCCGCTGGGCGAAGGATAATGCATGCTCACCAGCACGATGCCAGTCACGATCAGGGCAACAATCGCCACGATTTTAATAATCGCGAACCAGAACTCCATCTCACCAAACAATTTCACCGTCGCAATATTGAGTGCCAGGAACACAAATATACACAGCAGTGCACTCATCCAGATGGAGAAGTCGGGGAACCAGAGTTGGAAATAGGCACTAATGGCCACCACATCGGCAATGCCCGTCACCACCCAACAGAACCAGTAAGTCCAGCCGGTAAAATAGCCCGCCCACGGGCCGAGTAAATCGGCGGCAAAATCGCTGAAGGATTTATATTCGAGATTAGAGAGCAGCAATTCGCCCATTGCGCGCATCACGAAGAACAGCATAAAGCCGATGATCATATAAACGAAAATGATCGAGGGGCCGGCCAGGCTGATAGTTTTACCTGAGCCCATAAACAACCCGGTGCCGATCGCGCCACCGATGGCAATCAGTTGGATATGGCGGTTATGTAGATTACGCTGGAGCTTATCGGGCTGCTCGGCCTCGATAAGCGCCTCTTTGGATTGATCAACCATAAATATATCTTTCCTGTTTTGATGTTGTGTCAGCTCTACTGGCTGTTAGATAACGTGCCGTTTGATAGGGCAAGTGGCATAAGATAGTGGAAAGGTTGCAACTCTCGGTAATTGTTTTTTTACAATTGTGACCTTTTGCGGGGTTTACTCTGTCAGTAAATATTTACATGGCATAATCCACGGTGAATTTGCGTAAATCTTCAGCAATTAAGCCTTTTCTGCGTTATCTCTCCATTTTGCCACCTACACTTACGTCTTCTTTTTATGAGTAAACGTGAGGTGTGATGCGCGCATTATTAGCGATTGTTCTGTTGGCATTATGTGGCTGGTGGAGTTTGCCGTGGCTGAAAACGCATCTGCCGCCACAGTGGAATCCATTTACACCGCTGTCGGTGACTGACCCTCCGGGATGGATGATGCGCTACAAATTGCAGCGCCTGGGTCACGATCCTGCGGCATGTATGGCGGTGATGCATCGAGCCAGTCAGCAGGGATGGGTAGAATTTCGCGCCGTGCCAGCACTGCAAGGTGATTGCCCTATTGAACAACCTTTGCGCGTGAGTGGTTTTGGTGAAGTGACATTGAGCAGCAGCTTTCTTGCCAGTTGCCCGATGGCGGTGAGTAGCACAATGTTTGTCGTCAACAGCACTCACGCCCTTCAGCAGGCAGGTATCAACAGCCCGATTCGGCGAATCACCCACGTCGGCAGTTACGCCTGTCGAAATATCTATCATCGCCAGCAGGGGCGTTTAAGCGAGCATGCAACAGCAGATGCATGGGATGTGACTGGGTTTCAGCTTGCAGATGGACGCTGGCTGCAGGTGGCAAAAAACTGGCATCAACCTGAGGATGCGGCTGCAGGGCTTCGCGCTTTATGGCACAACGGCTGTGCGACCTTTGGTAATGCGTTAGGACCGGATTACAACGCCGCGCATGCCGGACATTTTCACCTGGGGATGCGCGGCGCCGGATACTGTCGTTAGTCAGACGGCGGGATTAAGCCCTCGTTTTATCAGGAAATGATTAGCGGGCCAGGAGAATAGAAAACCGATGATCATGGCCAGTTGTAACATAAACCAGAAAGCCACCAGCAATGGATTGATTTGTTGGTTGAGAACAAATTTTAGTGCCAGTGCCATAAAGATAAAAATACCTAATTGATAAATCAGCAGGGGAAACGTTTCGGTTTTAAACGCTAATAATAACGCCCGGCCAAATGAACGTTTTTCACGTTGACGGATAGCCAGGAACTGGAAAAATAAACCCACCACCAGAGAAACTATCAAGCAAATAATTGCCTGCATCCAGAGCGTTGGCATAATGGCGAACTGATTTAGCAAGGTGATTATTGGTAGGGTCATTATGTCGCCAAATATACAGGCCGCGGCAGATAATGAGGTGGAAATAAATATTGTTTGCCAGCTGGCATTACTCTGAATTTTTTGTGGAACCAGCAGCGCAAGTTTTACCTGACGTGAAGGTTTACGGCCCAGATACCACCAGGCTAACCATCCGATGAACGGCATATAGAGGCCGGTCAGTGGCCAGATGATATTCATGATGGCCACCGGATGCGGGTGACGGAAAAGATCTTTTAAGATCATCAGCGCTGTACAACCGCCCAGTACAAGGAAAGGTAATGCCAGTTGGTTCATCATAGTCAGCCCCGTTATGATGCTCGAATACGCATGACAATGCGCCAGTATGGGTGAGGGCGCAACGTCTTCCCCTGAAAAGTCCACAGCGTCATCCCCCGCACATCCTCTAAGCGTAGCTGGAAAAGAGGGTGACGGAAATCACGTTATACCGCTCACCACAGAAATCGCTGGGATTAAGAATGAACCGAATAGCCGTCGTCCCACAAATACCGCTATTACCCTCAGTAACCGCTTTCAAAGTGAGTGATTTTAGTTAATGACGATGCTAAAAATTTATCAATCTAATGATGATTTTCGATGAATAGGGTGATTGAAACTCCTTCGGAAAAATCCTATTCTAATCAGGAAAGAGGATTAAAGTTGTGAAGCTGTTGGCAAAATGTATCTGCTTTCAGTTCCCCATAATGGTAACGCATTGACAACAGGATGGTTATGATTGTTACCCCGCGGGCTGCTCTCATTTCAATCAATATTTTTTCTCTAGTTAATTTATTTTTTGTGTTTATCAGAACGAATAACAAGTTAAAGCGTGAAACAACGCTGAGGCAATAATGACGACCGATAATTATTTCGTCTGGCGTGGCGAAACTGAAAATGAATTTCAGGCGCTGACGGAAGTGATTCAAGTAAAAACGCTATTACAAAAACACATTGAAGCGATGGGTTTCGATTCATTCGCTTTCCTGGTTCAACATCCCGTGCCTTTTACCCGGCCGCGCGTGTTTTTGTTCAGTACTTACCCGGAAAGCTGGGTTAAGCGCTATGAAAGCGAAAATTATTATGCTGTCGATCCGGTGCTGTTGCTTTGTCAGCGGCCGGGACGAGGCGTGGAATGGACGCGGGATTTATTTACCGGTGCCGGTAATTTATGGGCTGAAGCGAATGCGGCAGGGCTCAACAGCGGCTTTTCTTGTTCGGCAATGGCGCCAAATCGTGCCATTGGTATATTATCTATAGCATCATCGCTCCACAGTCAGACTCAACACTTACGCGTTCAACTAGAGGTGAAACTGCACCTTCTGGCGGAACTGAGTTTGCGCGTGCTGGAGCGGCTAAATGATAGTTCAATGGCGATTTTATCTAACGATTTTAGTCAACGCGAACTGGAAATTTTGAAATGGACGGCGGAAGGAAAAACTTCTGCGGAAATTTCACTGATTTTAGCAATTTCAGAACATACGGTGAATTTTCACCAAAAGAATATGCAAAAGCGTTTTAATGTTTCCAATAAAACGCAGATTGCGTGTTATGCGGCGGCAATTGGCCTGATATAGCAAAAAGGCAACTACTAATTTTAGTAGTTCCCACTCTTTAGTCAGTTGTCTACCCTGCGCCGGAACTTTGCCAGGCTGGCGCAAAGAAATCATTGCAAACATGGGGATGTCAGGGGCGCATGATGAAAGTAATTCAAACACAGCTTAAGGATATGCCGTCCTCTCTGTTGGCAGAATTAGGAACGTATCGCTATAGCGTTTTTGCGCGGGGTGAAGGTTGGTCTATCCCGCCGCGCTTAAGTACGCCCGGACAGGAGTATGATCGCTTTGATCGCTCCGATGTCACCTGGATGATCGCCTGGAATGCGCGCCAGGGGATTTGCGGCTGTGCACGTTTGTTGCCCTGGCATGAACCAGAAGTGCCTGAAGGCATGGTGCTGCCGTTCGATCAGGAAAAAGTCTGGGAAATGTCGCGCTTTTCGGCACGCCTTGAGGTGGATGCCGAACTGCCACTGACGATTTTATGGCATGCGGTGCAGTTGGCGGAACTCAGCGGTATGGAGTACCTGATCAGTTCAGCAACGCCGATGCTGGAAAAAATGTTTGAGCAGCACCACGTCGTGTACGAACCTTTATCACCCGGGTTGATTCAATCTGAGGATAATCTGTTTGCCATTCGTATTCCGGTTCATCAGCCGGCACTGGCGGACAAGTATCGTGGCACACGCCGGTTTAGTCCGGAAGAGGTGCTACCGTCACTGGGTGTTTCAGTGAACTGGCAGTCACACAGTTGACCACCCCGCGCATTGCGCGGGGCTTCATCGCTTACTGGCGGTAGGCGGTTTTAATCTGACGAATGGTGTTGCTGAACACTTCCGCCTGCGGCTTATCCGCTAACGCGCTTTGCACATAGCGCTCCATGTTAATGATCACCTTACCGGCATCCGCCTGGCCCATCCCTTTCAGAATCAGCGTCACCATCATTTTCAGGCAAGCAACTTCATCGGCCAGTGCCTGGGTATCCCGCGATGTTGAAAAGTCTTCATCACTCATCTTTGACTCCTTGGTGGTGTTACTGAATGTAGACACAATATCTGTGTGTAAAAAACAGAGTATATCATATGGTTGAATGAGGAATTTATCCCAGGCGAAGCGGTGGAGATTAAACCAACATTAAATGGATGATTGCGTTATTAACAGGCAGGAAAAATCAGGCGTTGAAGTTATTTTTATTAAGCAAAGCTCAGCGGTCAATGAAAAGAGCATAAATTATAACATAATGATATTAGTCACAATTTCACATTTTAATTCTTGCATGCTAAGCGTTTCACGCAAAAGATATCTGGGATTGAGCTCAATTTGATGTGTATCATTTCATTTGAGATTTATCTGCGTAGCCAGATGTTTTTTCCCCGGCAAACCCGGTAAGATGGCCCTCCTGAAATATATTTTTCCCCTCACTAACCTGCGGAGTACGTCCCGTTGATCAGTCTGCTTCTTGTTGATGACCATGAACTGGTACGCGCCGGTATTCGCCGCATACTGGAAGATATGAAGGGATTGGTAATTGCCGGGGAAGTGGCTTGTGGTGAAGACGCGGTGAAATGGTGCCGCAGCAATCCGGTCGACGTGGTGCTGATGGACATGAATATGCCGGGCATCGGCGGTCTGGAAGCCACGCGAAAAATTGTGCGCTTCAATCCTGACATCCGCATTATTATGCTGACCATCCATACCGAAAATCCGCTGCCTGCAAAAGTAATGCAAGCCGGTGCGGCGGGTTATCTGAGCAAAGGTGCGGCCCCGCAGGAAGTGGTGAGTGCGATTCGTTCGGTGCACTCAGGCCAGCGCTATATCGCTTCAGATATTGCGCAGCAAATGGCGCTTAGTCAAATCGAGCCGCAAAAAGCCGAATCGCCCTTTAGCTGTTTGTCGGAAAGGGAATTGCAGATTATGCTGATGATCACCCGAGGGCAAAAGGTGACGGAAATTTCCGAGCAGCTTAATCTCAGCCCGAAAACCGTTAACAGTTACCGTTATCGCATGTTCAGTAAGTTGAACATCAGTGGCGACGTAGAGTTAACGCATCTGGCCATTCGACATGGTCTCTATAATGCGGAGCCGTTAATCAGTAGTGAGTGACGTTTTCAATTCCAAAGCCTTTCTGAGCACCGTGACCAGTCAGCCCGGCGTCTACCGCATGTATGACGCGACAGGCACGGTGATCTATGTCGGTAAAGCGAAAGACCTCAAAAAGCGCCTGACCAGTTATTTCCGCACTCAGGTGGGCAGCCGAAAAACCGAAGTCCTGGTCAGTAACATCCAAAACATCGACGTGACGGTGACGCATACCGAAACCGAAGCGTTGCTGCTTGAACACAATTACATCAAGCTCTATCAGCCTCGCTATAACGTGCTGCTGCGTGATGATAAATCCTATCCCTATATATTTCTGAGTGCAGACGCGCATCCGCGACTGGCGATGCATCGTGGTGCCAAACACGCGAAAGGGGAATACTTTGGGCCTTTCCCTAATGGCTATGCGGTGCGTGAAACCCTGGCGCTGTTGCAGAAAGTGTTCCCGATTCGACAGTGTGAAAACAGTGTTTATCGCAACCGCTCTCGCCCCTGTTTGCAATATCAGATTGGCCGTTGCCTTGGGCCGTGCGTAGCGGGTTTGGTCAGCGAAGATGAGTATGCGCAGCAAACCGATTACGTGCGGCTGTTTCTCGCCGGCAAAGATGATCAAGTAATCAACCAACTGGTCAAACGCATGGAAGAGGCCAGCTATGGATTGCGCTTCGAAGAAGCGGCGCGTCTGCGCGATCAGATTCAGGCGGTACGACGCGTCACAGAGAAGCAGTTTGTCTCCAATCAGGGGGATGACCTTGATGTGATGGGGGTGGCATTCGACGCCGGTATGGCTTGTCTGCACGTGCTGTTTATTCGGCAGGGCAAAGTGCTGGGTAGCCGCAGTTATTTCCCGAAAGTGCCTGCTGATACCGATCTCACCGAAGTGGTGCAAACCTTTGTCGGCCAGTTTTATCTGCAGGGGAGCGAAGCACGCACTTTGCCAGCTGATATTCTGCTGGACTTCAGTCTGCCCGAACGTGAGTTGCTGGCCGATTCCTTGAGTGAATTGGCCGGCCGCAAGGTCAATATTCAAAGCAAACCGCGCGGCGATCGGGCTCGCTACCTTAAACTGGCGCGCACCAATGCGGCCACCGCTTTGACCACTAAACTGTCTCAGCACTCCACTATTCAGCAGCGACTAGCGGCGCTGGCCGTCTTTCTCGAACTCGACAGCATCAAGCGCATGGAGTGTTTCGACATCAGTCACACCATGGGTGAGCAGACGATAGCTTCGTGTGTGGTCTTTAACCGCGATGGACCGCTGCGTTCGGATTA
This sequence comes from Pantoea sp. Taur, assembly GCF_009830025.1. Lineage (NCBI taxonomy): Bacteria > Pseudomonadati > Pseudomonadota > Gammaproteobacteria > Enterobacterales > Erwiniaceae > Pantoea > Pantoea sp. Taur. The sequence continues at coordinate 256,689 of NZ_SZZZ01000006.1, read as the reverse complement.
CCGCCGCTATAACATTGAAGGCATCACGCCCGGCGACGATTACGCCGCGATGAACCAAGTATTACGCCGTCGTTATGGTAAAGCGCTGGAAGAGGACAAAATCCCTGATGTGATTATCATCGATGGCGGTAAAGGCCAGCTGGCACAGGCGAAACAGGTGTTCGCAGAGCTGGATGTGCCCTGGGATAAAGATCATCCCATTCTGCTGGGCGTGGCAAAAGGCACTGACCGTAAAGCGGGCCTGGAAACGCTGTTTTTTGAGGCGGAAGGCGAGGGCGTTTCGCTGCCGCCAGACTCACCTGCACTGCATGTGATTCAACATATTCGTGATGACTCTCACAATCATGCAATTTCGGGGCATCGGAAAAAACGCGCCAAAGTGAAGAACACCAGCGCGCTGGAAAGCATTGAAGGGGTAGGGCCAAAACGGCGTCAACAGCTGCTTAAGTACATGGGGGGCCTGCAACCCCTGATGAATGCCAGCGTGGATGAGATTGCTAAAGTGCCGGGGATTTCCTTCGCGCTGGCGGAAAAAATCTACTACTCGCTGAAACACTAGCATTGAAACAGGGGGGGCAATGTAGGAACATACGTTAAATTCTACTCACACCAGACAGTTACTGGCATATGCAATTTAACATTCCGACGTGTCTTACCCTGTTTCGAGTTGTACTGATTCCATTCTTTGTGCTGGCATTTTATCTGCCCTTCTACTGGGCACCTTTTGCCACCGCATTGATCTTTGTGGTTGCCGCCGTAACTGACTGGTTTGATGGTTTTCTTGCCCGCCGCTGGAAGCAAACTACGCGTTTTGGCGCTTTCCTCGATCCTGTGGCAGACAAAGTGATGGTGGCCATTGCGTTGGTACTGGTCGCCGAGTATTTCCACGCCTGGTGGATTACCTTACCGGCAGCGACCATGATTGCGCGCGAAATTATTATCTCAGCCTTACGTGAGTGGATGGCGGAGATTGGTAAGCGCAGCAGCGTGGCTGTTTCCTGGATTGGCAAAGTGAAAACCACGGCGCAGATGTTCTCACTGTTCGCCTTGCTGTGGCGTCCAGACGCAACCGTAGTGGGCGTGGGCGTGGTGGCACTGTATATCGCCGCGGTGCTGACCTTCTGGTCAATGTTCCAGTATTTAAGCGCCGCACGCGGTGATCTGCTCGATAGCTGATCGATACGATTTAAAAAGCAGCAAACGGACGCGCTGTGTGGATAATTCTATTGACTCATTGCGTCAGATAAGTAGAATGCATCGCATCGAACGGCAGCGAGTCTGCAAGAAGCTGAATAAAATCAGCGAGTTCGGTGAATTGCGGGAATAGCTCAGTTGGTAGAGCACGACCTTGCCAAGGTCGGGGTCGCGAGTTCGAGTCTCGTTTCCCGCTCCAAATTTAGTCCTCCGCTGTTAACGGATGACACATCAGAATAAAGGCGCGTTGGCAGAGTGGCCATGCAACGGATTGCAAATCCGTCTACCTCGGTTCGACTCCGGGACGCGCCTCCAATTTACACCCTGCCCGGGTGGTGAAATCGGTAGACACAAGGGATTTAAAATCCCTCGGCTTATGGCTGTGCGGGTTCAAGTCCCGCCCCGGGTACCATATTTAGTAGTCGCTAAAACCAAATAAAATCAAAGCAATATGCAGTAATGTCGTGACCGCCCAAGGGCGGTTTTTTTGTGCCTGCAATTCACTTCCGAATACCCATTTCAGTATCAATCCACGATATCAACTGCTCAACTGCTCAACTGCTCAACTGCTCAACTGCTCAACTGCTCAACTGCTCAACTGCTCAACTGCTCAACTGCTCAACTGCTCAACTGCTCAACTGCTCAACTGCTCAACTGCTCCCGGGCACGATTAACCTCAGGCTTGCGGTTGCCCCACAGGCCCTTTGCTCATCGGCCCGCCCGGAATAGGCTGCTCGCTGGGCACGTTGGGGCGTCCATCTGGCCCAATTGGCCTGTCGGATTGCTGGCAGCCTATTAACGTTGCCAGACAAGTTATAATCATCATCCCAGCGAAAAAATGCTTCATCAAAAACGTCCTTTCTTCGGGCAACCAGGCGTTGCCTCCTAAGCGTAGTTGATCTCTCGCTGACTCAAGCACATAAAAAAGCTGTCAGCTCGTTGGAGATGACAGCTCAGAGAATCATCATTCTGGGTGAAGTGACTCAAACTCACTTCATTAAAATCATCACCCCAGGTTACCGCTCAGGCGATCGCGGAAATCGCTACTACGATTATCCAGCCCGATAACCGTGACCGTTGCACCATGGCGTTGATAGCGGTATTCAATGGCATCCAGTGCCGCGACGCTGGATGCATCCCAGATTTGTGCATGTGTCAGGTCAATGGTGACGACTTTCGGATCGTGCCCGTAATCGAAATGTTCGAATAAATCATTGCTGCTGCCAAAGAACAGCGGGCCGCGCACCGTGTAATAAACCTGTTCACCGTCATCGCTTAACTTGCGCTCAGCATGGATAACATGGGCAATACGACGTGCAAACAGCATCATGGCGAGGATGACGCCAATCAAAACGCCCAGCGCCAGGTTGCCAGTCCAAACGGTGACCACAACCGTCAGGGCCATCACCGAGGTTTCTGACCACGGCATACGTTTTAGCGTGGCGGGTTGCAGGCTGTGCCAGTTAACAGTTTTCACCGCGACCACCATCATGATGGCCGCGAGGACCACCATAGGAATCTGCGCCATGATCTGACTCAGTCCGGTGACCAGCAGCAACAGCACAATACCTGCCGCAATGGTTGAGATGCGCGTGCGTGCTTTGCCCAGCTCAACGTTAACAATGGTCTGACCGATCATGGCACAGCCAGCGATACCGCCATAAAAACCGGCCAAAATATTACCGACGCCGAGTGCCCAGGACTCGCGGCGCTTACCTGAAGGCGTATCGGTAATATCGTCCACCAGTTTGGCGGTGAGCAGAGATTCCATCAAACCCACGAAGGCGATACTCAGCGCGGTAGGCCAGACAATCTGTAACGTCTGTAAATTAAACGGCACCAGCAGCGTGGTAAATCCGGGCAAGCCTGAACTCATTGGCCCTTCATCGCCAACGTTAGGCACGCGATAACCCAGCAACAACGCCACCCCGGTGACGACGACAATGGCGACCAGCGGTGACGGGACGCTTTTCAGGATTTTGGGTAACAGCAGCACAATCGCCAGAGTCACGGCAAACAGCACCCATACCAATCCCGATTGCCCCCAGACGTGGGGAACCTGCGCGAAGAAAATCAGAATGCCCAACGCATTCACAAAGCCCAGCATCACTGAACGCGGAATATAGCGCATCATGCGGGACAGCCCGGCAAGACCAAAAATAATCTGAATGATACCGCCGAGGATTACCGCAGGAAGAATGTATTCAACCCCATGCGCGTGCACCATCGGTCCAATCACCAGTGCCACCGATCCCGCTGCTGCCGTGACCATGGCTGGGCGGCCACCTAAAATCGACAAGGTCAGACACAGCACCACCGAGGCGACAAGGCTCACTTTGGGATCGACACCCGCAATAACAGAAAAGGAGATCACTTCCGGGATCAGTGCCAGTGCGGTAATCACTCCCGCCAGACACTCACGGGTAAGCAGCGCAGGCGAGCGTAAAACGCTGCCCACGGTAATATCGTTCGCCGCAGGGGCGTGTTCTGTAGATGGGCTCATAAATGTGCAGGCTCTTTTATTATTTTGCGCATACCGTCACGGCATGGCAGCAACCAGTTGGACACTAAACGCGGATGATGTTAGCGGGCATTGAGGGATGAAGCTAGCGGGAGAGCGAAGAAGAGAGTGATTCCGTCCCTGGAATCCGGTATTACACCGAGAGATCGTCAGGCGTTTTGTTAACCACCAGTTCGAGAAGATGACGATAAATATCCAGTTGGATCACATCACTTTCCATCTCAAGGCGATTAATCAGCGAAGCGATGATGGCTTTATTGGTGACCGGCATGCCGGCTTGCAGGATTTCAGCGATGATCTGCCCGAAAACTTCCATCTCGGTGCTGTCGCTGTTACCGGCGAGTTTAAAGTAGTCAGCGATAGCGTCACTGCTGGTGGCGGCGTTTTGCATGTATGAAGCCCTTCAGATCGGTCTGATGGCAACCTGGCCTTCAGTTCCATGATGAAAAAACTTACGCGCGGACAGGCGCGTAAGACCCAAACTCATCAACCAACGCAAAAAAGACACCTCTGAAGGTGGAAATCCAAAAACACCTTCAGAGGCGACGCAAAGTGCATCATTCGTTACGGAGCCAGTCGCTGGCTCACGGGAAGTAAACTTATACAATGAACCTTAACTTGTACAATGATATTTTTGAGGGATTTGTGCTTATTGTTATTTATCAGCGATTTAAATAATTTAATTTACACGAAACTTATACAAAATAGCTGTACAGGGATAGGCTTTGTGACAGGCCGCATCTATTTGAGAACAGAGTGGAAGGGCTGAGGCGCGCGAACTACAGTGCTAATGTAAGCAAACTTTTCATCAGGCTGACACTTTGTTTATAATAACGCACTTGTTTAGTTAGGTCTCTAATCATTAGGCTACTACGTTTTGAGTGACTATCCGCAACCTTTTTCGCGTTTATTACATCTTACGGCACATGCATGGCGGCTGGCAGTCGATCGTCGCCTTAAAGAGAGTGGCTTAAGTATGAGCAGCTGGATGGCCATCGCCACAGTGGCCACGGCCACGGAGCCGCCGACCCAGAAAGCGCTGGCCCAACTGTTGGGATTAGAAGAAGCGAGCGTGGTGCCACTGGTAGATCGGCTGGTAAAACAGCAGTTACTGGCGCGCGTGCAGCCGAAAGAGGATCGCCGTAAACGCCTGCTGGTGTTGACCGAGCAGGGCGGCGTCGCATTTGCTGAAGTGAAAACCCAGGCAGACAGCTTGCGCGCACAGTTGCTGGCAGACATCGATCCTGAAGCGCTGGCAGTGACCGAGAAGGTTTTGCAACAGCTGCTGGCTCGACTGGGAAGTATCTAATCGTGGCAAAACGCAATCCTTATGCACAACGTGAATGGCTGCCTCATGAAAAACCGATGCTGCCGGGTTCACCTTCCACCCCAATCCACTCGCCCTCAAAGCGCGTGGCGTTTGGCATTATTGGACTGCTGATCTCCATCACCGGCGCGCTCAGTAATGCGCTGGTGACGGCCAATCTCACCAATCTTCAGGGCACCTTTGGCGCTTATAGCAATGAGATTGCCTGGCTGCCGGCTGTCTACGTGATGGGCAACATTTCCATCAACCTGCTGCTGGTTAAATTTCGTCAGCAGTTTGGCCTGCGGTTGTTTACCGAAGCTTTTCTCGTGCTTTACGTCATCGTGGCGTTCTTCCATATCCTGGCCAACGATCTCAGTTCCGCCATTATTGTGCGCACCGCTCACGGGATGGTGGGCGCGGCGCTTAGCTCCCTTGGTATCTATTACCAAATTCAGGCCTGGCCGGCGAAACACCGACTCAAAGCCCTGGTGATCGGCATCACCGCATCGCAGTTGGCGATCCCGCTCGCCCGTTTGTTCTCTACCGAATTGCTCCAACTGGAAGAGTGGCGCGGTCTTTATCTGTTTGAGTTAGGGCTGGCGATGATAGCGCTCGGTTGTGTTCTGGTGGTGAAGTTGCCGCCGGGCGATCGTATCAAGGCCTTTGAAAAGATGGATTTTGTCACCTTTATCCTGCTGGCACCCGGCATGGCACTGCTGTGCGGCGTGCTATCGCTGGGCCGTATCGAGTGGTGGTTTACCACGCCGTGGTTGGGTATTTCATTAGCCCTTTCGTTGGTGCTGATTGTTGCGGCAGTGGTGGTGGAACATAACCGCGCGAATCCGCTGATTAACACCCGATGGCTGAGTAACGGCATGATTGTGCGATTGGGCATTGTGATGATCATGATGCGCATTGTGTTGGCCGAGCAAAACACCGGCGCGGTGGGCTTCCTGCAACAGCTTGGGCTGCTGAATGACCAGATGCGTGGCTTGGCTTTAGCGATTATCGCTGGAGTGATTTTTGGCATGATCGCCAGTGCATTGACCATCAAACCGACGCATCTCAGTTGGCCGATTGTTACCTCGCTGGTGGTGATGATCATCGCCTCGTACATGGATGCACAATCCAGCCCAGTGACACGCGGCAACAATTTGTATGTCAGTCAGTTTTTACTCGGCTTTAGCAGCGCGTTCTTCCTCGCGCCCGCGATGCTGTTAGGGATTGGCGGTGTGGTGACGCAGCCGAAAAATCTGGTGAGTTTTGTGGTGCTGTTTGGCATGAGCCAAAATCTGGGCGGGCTGATTGGCTCGGCTATACTCGGCACCTTCCAGACGTGGCGGGAGAAGTACCACTCCAGCCTGCTGGGCGATCAGCTGTCACAGCTTGATCCCAATGTCATCGAGCGCCTCAGCCAATACAGTTCACTGTTTAGCAGCCAGTTGCCCGACAACGTTCTGCTCAGCGCGCAGAGCAGCAGCCAGCTACAAGCTGTGGCCACACTCCAGGCTAACGTGCTGGCCTACAACGACACCTATTTATTGACTGCCGCGATGGCGCTGATCACCCTGATGTGGGTGCTGTGGCGATTGACGCGGCTGCGTTATATCAACTGGCGTCAGGCACGCCATAATTTGACGGAACAGCGTCAGCAAGCTTCAAACCCGACGGAGAATTCATGAGCCAACAGGACGATATTCAGGCTGCGGAGCGCGAACGCGCCAACCGCCGACGCATTCTTTCCATCGCTTTCGGCAGCGGCATCGTGATCGTTGGCGTATTGGTGATTTTATACGCCTGGCAGCTGTGGCCGTTTACCAGCACGATTCAGTCAACGGAGAACGCCTATGTGCGCGGGCAGGTCACCTTTATCAGCCCGCAGGTTAGCGGCTATCTGACCGACGTGAATGTGGTGGATTTACAACCGGTCACCAAAGGGCAGTTACTGATGACCATTGACGATCGTATCTATCGCCAGCGCGTGCATCAGGCGCAAGCGCAGCTGGATATGAAAATCGCTGCGCAAAACAATAACCAACAGCAACGCCGCAGTGCGGAAGCCAATATTCTCAGCAATAAAGCTGCGCTGGAGAATGCCAAAGCCCAGGCGCTGAAAAGCAGCCTTGACCTGAAGCGTGTAGAAAATCTGGCGGCCGATGGGTCGCTCTCCGTGCGCGAGCGTGATGCATCGCGCGCGGCCAATGCACAGGCTCAGGCGCAACTGCGTCAGGCCGATGCGCAGGTTGCGGTGTCGCAGCAGAGTTTACAAACGGTGATTGTGAATCGCGGTTCCCTGGAAGGCGATGTAGCCAGTGCCAAAGCCGCGCTGGAACTGGCCAATATCGATCTGGCCAATACACGTATTATCGCGCCCGACAGCGGACAGCTGGGACAATTGTCGGTGCGTAAAGGGACCTATGTCACCGCGGGCACGCGCCTGACATCAGTGGTGCCGGATAACAAATGGGTGATCGCCAATCTGAAAGAAACACAGCTGGCACGTGTGCGCCCAGGATTACCCGTGACGATTCGGGTTGATGCACTGGACGGCAAGCGTTTTGACGGCCGGGTTGAATTTATTTCCCCCGCCGCCGGTTCGGAATTCAGTGCCATTTCACCGGACAATGCCACCGGTAACTTTGTGAAGATCGCACAGCGTATTCCGGTACGTATTCAAATCCTCGGCGATACTGAAGAATTGCGTCCCGGCATGTCGGTTGAAGTCAATATTGATACTGCAGCAGAGCCGCACAAGGATGCGCCATGAAGCGGTTAATCCTCGCCTCGCTGATGACGTTGATGGTCAGCGGTTGCGCGACAGAAGTGGAAAAGGCCCCGTCATCCTTACCGATCCCGGACAGTTGGCGCCAGCAGGTTGGCCCGTCGGCAGCTCCCGAAGCACAGTGGTGGCAACACTTTGGCGACGATAACCTTAACCGCTTAGTGAACCAGGCGTTGCAACATAACAGCGATATCCTGATTGCCCGTTCACGGGTCGATCAGTACCGCGCGCAATTGCGTGCTGCGCAGGGGGATAATTTCCCCACGCTATCCGCCGGGGTCGCCGCCACACATCAGCGCGCATTGTCGGCAGTAACCGGGCAACCGTATGAGAATGCCGTCTTCCAGGGACTGTTGCAGGCAAACTATGACGTAGACCTCTGGGGCAGTCGCAGCAACAGCATTCTTGCTTCGCAAGCGTCTCTGGATGCCCAGCGTGCTGCAGCTTCCGCGGCTGAATTAACGATTGCCAGTTCGGTGGCCTCCGGTTATCTCAGTTTGTGCGCGCTGGACGAACAATTGCGTGTCACCGAAGCGACGCTGGCCACGCGTGAAAACTCGTTAAATCTGGCACAGCGCCAGTTTGAAACTGGCTATACCTCACGACTGGAGTGGATGCAGGCGGCTTCGGAATATCAGACCGCCAAAGCGCAGGTGCCGCAGTTACAGCATCAAATCGAACAACAAGAGAATGCACTCAGCGTGCTGGTGGGCATGAATCCGCGCGAGATTGCCCGTACCCGCAACTTCGACCATATCAAACCGCAGACGCTGCCGGCGTTATTGCCGTCTCAGCTGCTCAACCGCCGCCCGGATATCGTGCAGGCACAGCGTCAGTTGATTGCCGCGGATGCCTCGCTGGCTTCGGCGCAGGCCGATTTATTGCCTTCACTTAATCTGACGGCGACCGGCACGCTGCAAAGTTTTCAACTGCATCAGTTACTCGAGAATCCCTTCCGCCTGTGGAGCATTGGCGGCAGCATTCTCGCACCACTATTAAATCGCGAAGCACTGACGGCGCAGGTGGATGTGGCGATGGCCGCACGTAACCAGGCGCTTTATGGCTATGAGAAAGTGGTACGCGGTGCCTTTTCGGATGTGGATAACGCGTTGGATGCCATTCGCCGCAGTGAGGAACAGCTGACGGAATTGCAGAAGCAAGAAGGCTATGTGACAGAAGCATATCGCATCGCACGTAATCGTTATCAGAACGGTTATGCCTCTTATCTGGATGAACTGGACGCGCAGCGCACCTTGTTTAACACTCAGCTCAATATTGTCTCAGTGAAAAACACTCTGTTGCTCGCACAAATCGATCTTTACCGATCGCTCGGCGGCGGCTGGCAGGGCTAAACATCATGCCACAAGCCGGTTTTGTGGCAGATTTTACGCTGTAAACCCGGCAATTTCTGCTTTTGCCATGAAATGAGGCGCTGCTTAAGTCATTCGTGCTTTTTTTTACTTGTCTTTACATATAGTGGTATTATTCGCGCGCTTTACAAAGTCTGAACGGATCAGTGCAAGTTCAATTACGCACACGGTCGCCATTAGTGGTGATTGGCTACGACAGGGGAAACAAAGGAAATGATGAATAAAAAAGCGGCGCTTGCCTTAATCGTGACAGCGGCATTAATGACGGGTTGCGCACCGCGCACCGCGCCCATTCAGAACGTGAGCCAGACCGTTGGGCAGAGCTACACGGATAGTCAAATGCAGCGCGCCATTGTTGAAGCCGGTGCGGCCAACCACTGGGTGATTTCCCCGGCAGGCCCAGGCGTGATGAACGGTAAGCTGTCCGAGCGCGGTCATACGGCCGACATTCGCATCACTTATGCTGCAAACAGCTACCGCATTGATTACGTGAGCAGTACCAATCTGAAAGCGGGCAGTGGCCAGATCCATCGTAACTACAACCGCTGGATTCAGAATCTGAACCAGGGTATTCAGACGCGTCTTGCGGTTCAGGCCGTAAAATAAGCGCCATGCGTGATCGCTGACATAATGTTTTAAAGAAAGCGCTAACGCTGCCGAAAGAGAAAACAGGCGGGCCACGTGCCCGCCTTGTTAATCGGCGACATTCGCATGAGACGGATGACGGACTCGAACGCAAGCAGGGAAGGGATGCCGCACAGCGAAAATCTGACCATCCCTGAGGCTGAAGAAAGAATACAGGTATGAAACTCGCTTACACCCTGGTTGACTGGCACGCGATTGCACCAGGTCACAGCTCTGCCGATGAGTGGCAGCACTGGGCCGGACAGCAAACCGCGTTGGACGCCACCCTACCGATCGCCAAACCCCAATTTTTGCCGATGATGACTGCACGCCGCCTGAGTACGGGCAGCCGTGCGGCTGTGGAGAGCGGGCTGGCGCTACTGGCACGTCAAACGGTGGATGCCATTGTGTTTACCAGCCGCCACGGTGAGCTGGAACGTAATCTGCGCATACTCACGGCGTTAAAAGATCAGCAGGCGCTCTCTCCGACCGATTTTGCCATGTCCGTACACAACTCTGCGGTGGGGAGTTTAACCATTGCGGCGCGACAGCCGCTGGTTTCTTCGTCAATTTCAGCGGGCATGGACAGTTTTCAACAGGGTTTGCTTGAGGTCGCGGCTTTGCATCAGGCGGGCTACGCGCAGGTGCTGCTGGTGGATTTTGACGGCGTTGTACCTGCCTATTATCAGCCGTGGCTACCCGAAATTGACCGCTTCAACGCCCCTTACGCGGTGGCTTTGTTGCTGCAATCTGGCAATGAGTGGCGCTGCACAGCAGAGCCCGCGCGCCCCGCAGCCGAGACTTTGCCGCAAAGTCTGCAATTCCTGCAGGCGATGTTGCAAGGTGACGAACGAATGACGATTGCCGGTGAACGTCACCTGTGGCACTGGGAGCGTCATCATGGCGGATAATTCGTTAGCCCTGCGCTGGCGTGCTGGCTGCAACTTTTACTGGCGACTGGTGATGACTGCCGTGAGTTTTACGCTGTTCAGCGTGGGCGGTCTGCTGCTGTCTGTGACCTGGTTTAACCTGCTGTTGCTGATTCAGCGCGATGGCCTGCGTCGTCGTCAGATTGCACGCAGCAGCATTGCCTGGAGCTTCCGCTGTTTCCTGCGCTTTTGTCGCTTTGTCGGTGTCTACGATTATCGGATCATTGGTGCGGAGCTACTGCGCCAGGATCGCGGCTGTCTGATTGTCGCCAATCATCCTTCGTTAATTGATTATGTGATGATTGCTTCGGTGCTTCCGGAAATGGATTGTCTGGTAAAAGCCGAACTGCAGCACAATATTTTTTTTAATGGCGTCATCAAATCTGCCGATTACCTGATTAACAGCGAAGCCGATACCTTGCTGCCCGATAGCCAGCAGCGTTTAGCGCGCGGCGATACCATCCTTATTTTTCCTGAAGGGACGCGTACCCGTTACGGTGAACCGTTGAAGCTGCAACGCGGTGCCGCCAATATCGCGGTGCGTGCCGGATGCGATCTGCGCGTGGTACATATTAGCTGCACCCAGCGTATGCTCGATAAGCAAAGTCGCTGGTATCAGATTCCGCTGGTTAAACCCGTTTTTACTGTACGCGTAAAATCGCGTATTGATAGCCAGGCGTTCAGTGAAGCCGAAGAAGATGCGCAGCCGCTCGCCGCGCGTCGCCTGACGCGTCACTTGCAACAGGCACTGGTCCCTGAAGAGACAAAGTAAGTTATGCAAGCACTGATTGACGACATCAAACTGATGATTATCGACACGCTGAATCTGGACGATATCAGCCCGGACGATATAGAAACCGACGCACCCTTGTTTGGTGAAGGGTTGGGACTCGATTCAATCGATGCCCTTGAGCTGGGACTGGCGGTGAAAAATCGCTTCGGCGTACAGCTTTCCGCAGAAAGCGAAACCTTACGCGCGCACTTTTTTTCCGTGGCCACGCTGGCCGCGTTTGTTGAACAACAGCAAGCCTGAGAACAGTCAAAATGATGAATAAAGACGAAATTTACCAGGAAGTGGCCTCGCTGCTCACCTCGCTGTTTGAAATTGATGCCGATGATATCCGCCCGGATGCCCGTCTGTATGAAGACCTCGAACTCGACAGCATTGATGCGGTGGACATGGTGGTGCACCTGCAAAAGCGTACCGGCCGAAAAATCAAACCTGAAGCCTTCCGTGCGGTTCGCACCGTGCAGGATGTGGTGGATGCCGTCGATCAACTGATGCGCGACGAAGCCTGATTTCCGGCATGCCAGCCTTTCTGCGCCTGATAAATGGTCTGGCCCTGCTGGCCTGGCCGTTTCTGGTGTGGCTTGCCGTCACCCATCCGCAATGGCGCGGCGTGATTGCTCTGTTAGCCCTGCTGTTTGGTTGGCGCATCTGGCAGTTACGTCATGCGCAGGGCGCGATGGGGCGAGTGATGCTGTCGCTGGCGCTGGTGGGGACCTTACTGTGCCTCGCCAGCATGCTGTTGCGCAGTCAGCATTTGTTGCTGTGGTATCCGGTGGTGGTGAATGGGCTGATGCTGCTGCTGTTTGGCACATCTTTGTGGAGCCCGATGCCGCTGGTCGAGCGTTTAGCGCGGCTGCGTGAAGCGGATTTCCCCGCGCGGGCCGTGCGCTATACGCGGCGCGTGACACAGGTATGGTGTGGGTTTTTCATTTTTAATGGCAGCGTGGCGTTGGCCACTTGCCTGCTCAATGATCTCTCGCTGTGGACACTCTGGAATGGGTGCATCAGCTATCTGCTGATGGGCACGCTGATGGGCGGCGAATGGCTGCTGCGTCAGCGTATGAGGAACAAGGCATGAAGGTGGTGAGTATCCGCGACTGGCTCGAAGCGCCGGATCGTGTCGTGGCCTGGCAAGGGCAGCAACAGCATTGGTTATCGGAAATGCGCCAGCAGGTGATGGCGTTAGTGGAAACAGTGCAGCGCCTGCCGGGCCAGCATTGGGCGTTATGCTTCGATAACAGTTATCACTTTACGGCTGCGCTGCTGGCGTTATGGCACGCCGGTAAAACCCCGGTGATCCCCGGACATTGTCGGGCCGCGCAGCTGGAAGAGATGGCAGAACAATTGGATGGCGTGATCAGCGATATGCCGCTGGCGGTGTCCCTGCCACAGTTGCGCTGGGACGGTGCACTGGCGCTGGGCGAACTGCCTGCCATCGCCGAAGATGCCGAACTGGTGCTGTTCACCTCCGGTTCCACCGGCACGCCGCGTCGCGTGGTGAAATCACTGCGTGCACTCGATCTTGAAGCGCAGTGGCTGGCAGCGTTATGGGCCGACCGTCTGCAGCAATGCCACGTGATTGCGTCAGTGAGCCATCAACATCTGTATGGCCTGACGTTTCGCATTGTGTTGCCGATGGCGCTGAGCTTGCCACTTGCCGCTCAGCAAATTTTTTACGGTGAACAGCTCGCCGATCAGCGTCGCGATCGTCGCTACGCCTTTATCAGCAGCCCGGCTTTCTTGCGTCGCCTGGATCCTGTCCTGGATGCACCATCATGTGCGCTGATTGTTTCGGCAGGCGGGGCTTTGCCCTGGGCTGATGCACAGCACGCTCAGCGCGCCTTTGAGTGTGCGGTGGATGAGATTTACGGCAGCACCGAAACTGGCGTGATGGGCTGGCGCTGTGCGCTGGAAGAAAACGCCCCGTGGCACTGTTTCCCCCAAGTTAAGCTGGTACAGCAGGAAGCCGGCTGGCGGGTGTTTTCAGCGCTGCTGGAAACCACTGAAGGTTGGCCGCTCGACGATCGCATCGTGCAACAGCCCTCCGGCGTATTTCAGCTGGCGGGGCGTCAGGATCGGGTGGTGAAGATCGAAGATAAGCGCGTTTCACTCAGTGAGATCGAGCGAAGACTGCTGGCCTTACCCGGCGTAGAAGACGCGGCCGCTCTGGCGATTCAGCGTCACGGACGCCAGGCGATTGGCGTGGTGCTGGCTTTGCCGGACACGCTGGATGCCGCAACGCTGACCCAACGCAAGAAACAATGGAAAATCGCGCTACAACCCTGGCTGGAGCCAGTCGCCATGCCGCGTTACTGGCGTGTCGTCAACGCGATTCCGGTTACGGCGCAGAGTAAACGCGCCTGGCCCCAAATTGAGGAACTGTTTGATGTTGCCGGTTGAACTCAACGCCCTGCAGCAGGGCGCAACACTGACGTTGCGCCTGCATGCTGCCGCGGATCTGTTTTGGTTCCGCGGCCACTTCCCGACCTTACCGATTTTACCCGGCGTGGCGCAGCTCGACTGGGCTTTACATTACGGCCTGTCACGCCTGGCCATCGGTAAACACTTCCGTTCAATTGAGAACATCAAGTTTCAGCAGCCGGTGCCGCCTGATGCGGAGCTAGAGCTGCAGCTGAGCTGGCAGGAAGACAAATCACTGCTGAGCTTCAGCTACAGCCTGATTTACGCGGACAGCACTGAGATTGCCAGCAGCGGGAAGATTCGCCTGTGCTGAATGCGCCTTTCAAACCCTGTGTTCTGATTCCCTGTTACAATCACGGCGCCATGCTGGCCTCGGTGCTGGCGCGGCTGGCTCCCTTTAATCTGCCGGTGATTATCGTCGATGACGGCAGTGATACGCAGACTCAGCAGCAGATCGCTGACCTTGAGGCTCCACAGCTGGATATCCTCACCTTACCGGTTAATCAGGGCAAAGGTGCGGCGGTAATCGCCGGGATGCGCCGAGCCGCCGCAGCAGGATACAGCCATGCGCTACAACTCGACGCGGATGGTCAGCATCAGGTGGAAGACACGCCGCGCATGCTGGCGGAAGCGGAAAGCCATCCCGATTGCCTGATCTCCGGCCAGCCTGTTTACGATGATTCCATTCCGAAATCCCGCTTGTATGGCCGTTACATCACCCATTTTTGGGTGTGGATTGAAACGCTCTCCTTCTCGCTAAAAGACAGCATGTGCGGTTTCCGCGTCTACCCGCTGCAACCTTCATTGGCACTCTGCGATCGCCACCCGATTGGCCAGCGCATGGATTTCGACACCGAAATCATGGTGCGACTCTACTGGCAGGGCACGCCGAGCCGCTTTATCAGCACGCGCGTCACCTATCCGGAAAGTGGCCTGTCACATTTTGATGCCTTGCACGACAACCTGCGTATCTCATGGATGCACACGCGCCTGTTCTTTGGCATGGTGCCGCGCATCCCACAGTTACTGAGCCGGGGTAAAACGGCGCAGCACTGGGCCGCCACGCCAGAACGTCGGGGTCAGAGCGGGTTGCGTTTTATGCTGTGGTTGTATCGTCGCGCCGGGCGCCTGCCGTTTGTGCTGTTGCTATGGCCGGTGGTGGCAGTTTACTGGTTGAGCGGACGTGAGGCGCGTACCGCTTCTCAGCAATGGCTGACGCGGGTGCAGGCAGAAGCCAGTAAACAGCAGATTGCCCTGCCGACGCCGATCAATAGCTATCGCCACTTTCTGCGCTTTGGTTACAGCATGCTGGATAAAGTCGCCAGCTGGCGCGGAGAGGTGCAGTGGGGACGCGATATTGATTTTGCGCCGGGTGCCGAAGCGGTTATCCGTGCAGCGGATGGCAAAGGACATTTGATCCTCGCCTCGCATTTGGGTGATATCGAGGCCTGCCGCGCCATGGCAAAGCAGGTCAGTGGGCTGGTGATCAACGCGCTGGTGTTCACCGACAACGCCCAGCGTTTTCGCGAGGTGCTGGAGAGCATCGCACCGCAGGCTGGGGTGAATCTGATGCCGGTCACCGACATCGGCCCGGATACCGCCATCCTGCTGCAGCAAAAACTGGATGCCGGTGAATGGGTGGCGATTGTTGGCGATCGTACCGCCGTGCATCGCCAGCGCGGGGGCGAACGCCGCGTGGTGTGGAGTGAATTTATGGGCCGTCCGGCGCCGTTTCCTCAGGGGCCTTTTGTGCTGGCGGCCGCGTTGCGCTGTCCGGTGCTGTTGATGTTTGCCTTGCGGGAACAGGGCAGACTGCGAGTGCATTGTGAACCGTTCGCCGATCCGATCCTGCTGCCGCGCGCCCAACGACAGGCGGCGCTGCAGGCCACGGTGGATCGCTATGCCGAACGACTGCAACAGCATGCGCTGATGGCGCCGCTGGACTGGTTTAACTTTTACGATTTCTGGACCTTACCAGAGGAGAAGAGCCGCGATGAGTGAACATATCTGGCGCGCTGAGGTTGAATTAACCGTGTCGTTCCACGACTGCGACCCGATGGGCGTGGTGTGGCACGGCAACTATTTCCGCTTTTTTGAAGTGGCGCGTGAAGCGCTACTGCGCAGCATCAACTACAGCTACGGTGAGATGACCGCCAGCGGTTTTGTCTGGCCAGTGGTAGATACGCGTGTCAAATATCGCCAGCCGTTACGCTGTGAAGAGGTGATCCGCGTGGAAGCCCGCATTACCGAATACGAAAACCGCCTGCGTATCGATTATGTGATCCGCAATGTGGCGGGCCAGATCACCACCAAAGCACACACGCTGCAGGTGGCGGTCGATGCGGCAAGTCAGGAAATGAATTTCGTTTCACCCGATATTTTATTTGAACGCCTGGGAGTCAAACCGTGATCAGAACTCTTTGTCTGATGCTGACGTTGCTGTGTGCCAGCGCACAGGCCATCACGTTGGATCAGCTGCAGCAGCGTTTTGCCAGCCAGCCGGTGATCCGCGCCAACTTCGAGCAGGTGCGTACCATTTCTGGTATGTCGCAGCCGCTGGTGTCGCGTGGCCAGTTATTAATCGCCCAGCAACAAGGTTTGTGGTGGCATCAGGCCACGCCGTTTGTGATGACCTTGATTCTCGATGATAAGCGCATGGTGCAGAGCATGAGCGGTCAGCCGCCGCAGGTGATCACCGCCGACAGTAATCCGCAGATGTTCCAGTTCAACCATCTGCTGCGCGCCTTGTTCCAGGCCGACGAAAAGGTGCTGCGTGAGAATTTCGAACTCGATTTCCATGATAAAGGGAATGACCAGTGGCAGCTCAGCCTGACGCCTAAGGCGGCACCGCTGAACAAAATCTTCAACCGCATCGATCTACAAGGTGCAGCCTTCCTTAACAGCATTACGCTGGATGATAAGCAGGGCGATAATACCGCCATCACCTTAAGTGATACCCGCACCGAGCCGAAACAACTGACTGATGAAGAGCGAGCGCGTTTTGCCCCAGCGCAGTGAGAAAACCGCTGCGCTGCTGTGGCTGGCGGTTTGCCTGGCATTGGCGGTGGCACTGGCCATCCTGTTGCCGCGCAGCCAGCTGAACAGCAGCGTGCTGGCTTTACTGCCGCAACAAAATCTGGGGCAAGCGCCGGTAGAGATTCAGCAAGGGTTTATGCAGCGGCTGGATCGTCAGCTGGTGTGGCTGGTGAGCGCCGATAACGATCACGGCGATGAAGCGGCAGAGTGGTGGCAAGCGCAGCTGCAGGCGCTGCCGATGCTGAAACAGGTGAGCGGTGCGCTGGATGATGACCAGATGCAGCGTTGGGGCAACTACGCCTTCCAGCATCGTAACGGCCTGATCGATCCGTTAACGCGCGCCCGTCTGCAAAACGGCGGTACGGCACAAGCCGACTGGATTCTGGCGCAACTGTTTTCAGCGTTTGCCGGTGTGAGCAGTAAAGAAATTCAAAACGATCCGCTGATGCTGGTGCGTGGCGCGCAGCTGGCACTGCAGCAGAATGCCAGCAAAATGGTACTGCATAACGGCTGGTTAACCGTGAATGACGCCCAGCAGCGCCGCTGGTATTTCCTGCACGGTGAACTGGCGAGCAATGCCTTTAGCATTCAGCAAAGTCATCAGTTGGTGACCGCCCTTAACCAGCTTGAACAGCAGTTAAAAACGCGCTGGCCAGATGCGCAGCTGTTAACGCGTGGCACAGTGCTGTTTAGCGATGATGCCAGCCAGCGCGCGCAGCATGATGTCGAGACGCTCGGCAGCGTCACACTGGCCGGCTTGCTGCTGCTGGTATGGCTGGTGTTTCGCTCGCTGCGACCGCTGGCGCTGTGTGCGCTCTCGGTGGCGATAGGCGCGATGGCGGGTACGGTGCTGACCTTGATCTGTTTTGGTGAGCTGCATCTCACGACTTTAGTGATGAGCCTCAGCATTGTCGGCATCTCTGCCGATTATACCTTGTACTATCTGACGGAACGCATGGTACACGGCGAACAAAACACGCCATGGCAAAGCCTGCATAAAGTGCGCGCCACGTTACTGCTGGCACTGGGCACCACGGCGATTGCCTGGCTGCTGATGTTGCTGGCGCCGTTCCCCGGTTTGCGCCAGCTGGCGGTGTTCGCCGCCAGCGGGTTAAGTGCGTCTTGCCTGACGGTGATCTGTTTTTATCCATGGCTGGTGCGTGGCCTGCCGGTGCGACCAATTCCCGGTATGGTGTGGCTGGCGCGCTGGTTAGCGGCATGGCGCCGCAACACGCTGTTAAAAGTCGGATTGCCACTGCTGGTGGCGCTCTATGCATTGAGCGGCATGATTCAGCTGCGCGTCGATGACGATATTGCTCATCTGCAGAGCGCTCCGGCTAAATTACTGGCTCAGGATCGGCAACTGGCACAGCTGACGGGACAACAGGCCGACCAAACCTGGTTCGTGGTGTGGGGGGATAACGAGCAGCAGGCATTGCAACGTCTCAGCGCACTGACACCCAAGCTACAACTGGCGCAGCAGCAGGGCTGGATGGCAGGTTATCGCGTATTGCCGCTTAATTCGCTGGATCAGCAACAGCAGGATCTGCAGCTGTTGCAGCAGGCTGCGCCGAATATCCTGACGCGGTTAAAACAGGCGGGAATCACGTTAGCCAATGTCGATCTTGCGGCGATGCCAGTCAATGCCGATAACTGGCTGGCAAGTCCGCTGAGTGAGGGCTGGCGTTTGCTGTGGCTCTCGCTGCCGGATGGACGCAGCAGCGTGCTGGTGCCGGTCAATGGCGTGAAAAACAGTGCGGCGTTACTCGATTTAGCAACGCAGCAGGCGGGCGTGAGCTGGGTCGATCGCAAAGCCAGCTACGATGAACTGTTCCGTTTCTGGCGTACGCTGCTGAGTGGCCTGTTGGCGCTGGCGTTGTTGCTGATCACCGTCAGTTACATCGTGCGTCTTGGCCTGCAAGCGGGTTTACGCAGCGCCTTGCCTTCCTGGCTGTCGCTGGCGGCAGCGCTGGCAACATTAGGCTGGATTGGCGCCAGCCTGAACTTATTTGCCTTGCTGGCGCTGATTCTGGTGCTGGGCATCGGCATCAATTACACGCTGTTCTTCAGTAATCCGCGCGGTACGCCGCTGACCTCTATGCTGGCCGTCACGCTGGCGATGATGACCACACTGCTGACGCTGGGCATGCTGGTGTTCAGCAGCACAGCGGCGATCAGTGGTTTTGGTACGGTGCTGTGCAGCGGGATCTTTTGTGCATTCTTGTTAGCGCCGCTGGCGCTGGCACCAGGGAAAAGGAAGCAACGATGAAAACAGGTGCTTTGTTGTTGATGCTGAGCCTGCTGTTAAGCGGTTGTGCGCAGCATGACAGCCCATCCGATCGGCCCACCGCGTGGCTGAAACCGGGCGTGCGCGTCACGTTGCCTGCGCCGGGCATTTCACCCGCGTTTCAGCAGCAGCAACTGCTGACCGGTCACGCCAAAGGTAAAACCCAGTCACTGCTGGTGCTGTTAAGCGCCGATTCACAGCAAATCAGCCTGGCGGGTTTGTCCTCGCTGGGCATTCGCTTGTTCCGTGTGACCTATGATAAAAACGGGATTCATACGCAGCAGATGATGGCGCTGCCCGAAATGCCGCCAGCCAGCCAGGTGCTGGCAGATGTGATGCTGAGCCACTGGCCGCTCAGCGCATGGCAGCCGCAGTTGCCGCCAGGCTGGCAACTGGTCGACGAGGGTGATCGTCGTGAGTTGCGCGATCCTGCCGGTAACGTTGTGACGTTGATTCGCTATCTGCAACGGGGAACCGCGCGTGAACCGATCAGCATCGACCAGCGCGCCTTCGGTTATCAAATTCAAATTCAGCATCTGGACGCATCTTCATGATCTACATTTCGGCGTTTGGCATGGTGAATGCGCTTGGCAACTCACTGGAGCAGATTGCCGCGCAGTTAACATCAGGCCACGCACCCGGCATGCAGCCGCGCGAAGGCTGGTTGCAGCAAGGTAAAACCTGCTGGCTGGGCGAGGTGCCGGGCGAACTGCCAGCTGTGCCCGCCGCACTTGCCACGCATAACACGCGCAATAATCAGCTGCTGCTGGCGGCGCTGGCGCAGATCCGTCCGGCCGTGGATGCGGCGATTGCCCGCTTTGGTGGTGAACGTGTCGCGGTGGTGCTGGGCACCAGCACCTCGGGCGTGGACGAAGGCGATCGTCAGGTTGACAGAGGCTTACCGGGTTACGATTACCGCATGCAGGAGTTGGGCGATCCGTCGCGTTTCCTGGCGCACTACCTTGAACTGGACGGCCCGGCGTACACGATTTCTACTGCCTGTTCCTCCAGTGCACGCGCGTTGATCAGTGGACAGCGCTTGATTGAGGCCGGTCTGGTGGATGTGGCGCTGGTGGGCGGTGCGGATTCATTGAGCCGCATGCCAATAAACGGTTTTGCCAGCCTGGATTCGTTATCCGAACACCAGTGTGCACCGTTCAGCGCAGAACGTGACGGTATTTCTATCGGTGAAGCGGGGGCGCTGCTGCTGCTGACGCGTGAGCCGCAGTCGCTGGCGCTGCTTGGTGCGGGTGAGTCATCAGACGCCTGGCATATGTCGGCTCCGCATCCAGAAGGCATTGGCGCCGAGCAAGCGATGAAGATGGCGCTGAAGCAGGCCCAATTGCAGCCGCAGGATATCGGCTACATTAATTTGCACGGCACCGCGACACCACTCAACGATCAGGTCGAGTCGGGCGTGGTTCATCGTTTGTTTGGCGATAGCGTGCCCTGTAGTTCCACTAAGCACCTAACGGGCCACACGCTCGGCGCGGCGGGTGCGACCGAGGCGGCGCTGGCGGCACTCATCGTGCAGCAGAATCTGGCGTTACCGGCGCAGGATTTTAGCGCCACTACCCTGGATAGCACGCTGCCGGTTTGCGGACTGCTGACTTTGCCACAGCCGCTGGCGCGTCCCATCATCGCCTCAAACTCTTTTGCTTTTGGCGGGAACAACACCTGCCTGATTGTAGGAAAGCCTCATGACTGATTTTCTGCCGGTGGGCGACTATCTGCCGCACCGTGCACCGATGCTGCTGCTGGATCGCGTGATTCAGGTCAGCGACGAGCGTGTGGTGTGTGAAGTGACCATCAACCACCAGGGCGTACTCGCGCCGTTTCTTAATGCGCAGGGCGAGCTGCCCGCGTGGTTTGGCGTCGAGATCATGGCGCAGACCGTTGGCGTCTGGTCTGGCTTTCATGCCCGACAGCGCGGCGATCGGAATATCCGCCCCGGCATGTTACTGGGGGGACGCGGCTATCGTGCCGCTGCTGCCACCTTTGCCGCAGACAGCACGCTGCGGGTGGAAATGCATCTGCTGATGCGTGACGACAAGCTCGGTAGTTTTGAAGGTGAGATCCGCAGTCAGGACGCGGTCCTTGCCAGCGGTCGGCTGAATACTTATCAGCCGGATGAACAGGAACTTAATCAATTACAACAAGGGATGCAGCCATGACGCGCAGCGTATTAGTGACCGGCGCCAGTAAAGGGATTGGCCGCGCCATTGCGCTTCGCCTGGCGCAGGATGGTTTCAACGTGGTGGTGCATTACCACCGTGATGCAGCGGGTGCACAACAGACGCTGGCGGACATCACGAATGCGGGCGGAGTGGGGCGCACTCTGCAGTTTGACGTGGCCGATCGCGAAGCTACGCGCACGGCAATTGAAAACGATATCGCCGAACACGGCGCCTATTACGGTGTAGTGAACAATGCCGGTATCACGCGCGATGGCGCTTTCCCGGCCCTGACCGAAGATGAGTGGGACAGCGTGATCCACACCAACCTCGACAGCTTCTACAACGTCATTCATCCCTGTGTGATGCCGATGATTGGTCTGCGTAAAGGCGGCCGAATCGTCACCTTATCCTCGGTGTCCGGTATCATGGGCAATCGCGGTCAGGTGAATTACAGCGCGGCCAAGGCAGGGATTATTGGTGCCACCAAAGCGCTGGCCATCGAGTTAGCAAAACGCAAAATCACCGTAAACTGTATCGCGCCAGGTTTGATTGACACCGGCATGACGGATCTGGAGCCGATGGTGATCGACGAAGCGCTGAAAATCATCCCGATGAAACGGATGGGCGCGGCTGAGGAAGTCGCCGGGCTCGCCAGCTATTTGATGTCGGATATTGCGGGCTACGTAACGCGTCAGGTGATTTCAATTAATGGAGGTATGCTGTGATGCAGCGGGTCGTGGTAACCGGAATGGGGGGCGTCACTGCCTTTGGCGAAAACTGGCCAGCGGTGGCCGCGCGCATCAAACAGGGTCAAAACGCGGTGCGTAAAATGCCGGAATGGCAGATTTACGACGGCTTACACACCTTGCTCGGTGCCCCGGTCGATAACTTCGAACTGCCCGCGCACTACACGCGCAAACGCATTCGTTCGATGGGGCGAGTGTCGTTAATGGCAACGCGCGCCACCGAGCTGGCGCTGGAGCAGGCCGGCTTAATCGATCACCCGGTGCTGACCAGCGGGGAAACCGGTATTGCCTATGGTTCATCTACTGGCAGCACCGGCCCGGTCAGTGAATTTGCCACCATGCTGACAGAAAAACATACCAACAACATTACCGGCACCACCTATGTGCAGATGATGCCGCATACCACGGCGGTGAACGCCGGGCTGTTCTTTGGCCTGCGCGGCCGGGTGATACCGACTTCCAGCGCCTGCACCTCGGGCAGCCAGGCGATTGGCTATGCGTGGGAAGCGATCCGCCATGGATATCAAACCGTGATGGTGGCGGGCGGTGCGGAAGAGCTGTGTCCTTCCGAAGCGGCGGTGTTTGACACGCTGTTTGCCACCAGCCAACGCAACGATGCACCGCATTCTTCACCGTCACCTTTTGATCAGCAGCGTGATGGGTTGGTGATTGGCGAAGGCGCGGGAACCTTGATCCTCGAATCACTGGAGCATGCCCAGGCACGCGGCGCCACCATTTACGCCGAACTGGTGGGTTTCCACACCAACTGTGATGCGGCGCATATTACCCAGCCGCAGCGTGAAACCATGCAGATCTGCATCGAACGCGCGCTGAAAACGGCGGGCGTGATGCCGGAGCAGATTGGCTATATCAACGCCCATGGCACGGCCACCGACCGCGGCGATATCGCTGAAAGTCAGGCCACCGCGGCGATATTTGGCAATAACACGCCAATCTCCTCGCTGAAAAGTTACTTTGGTCACACGCTCGGTGCCTGTGGTGCGCTGGAAGCCTGGATGAGCATTGAGATGATGCGAGAAGGGTGGTTTGCGCCCACGCTGAATCTGACGCAGCCCGCCGCAGAGTGTGGCGATCTGGACTATATCATCGGCGAATCACGACCAATCGATACCGATTATATTCAATCCAACAACTTTGCCTTCGGGGGTATCAACACCTCGCTGGTGTTTAAACGCTGGCGCGACGCCTAACTGTTCCCGACTGTCAGCGGTTTCAATAAGTGAAGCCGCGTCGCCTAAATTCTCCAAACCGTGAGCGGTTTCATTAAGCGAAACCGCAACGCTGAATCCTCCAGAATGTCAGCGATTTCAATCAACGAAGCCGCTTACTCTTATTTTTACCGGCCTTAAATCCCCACAATTTCTGAGTGAAATCACGGTGGTAAGTGCAATTACCGCAGGGAGTTTTCGCTTTCTTAACAAATAAGCGCTTCTGACCACGCTGAGTTGAGTAAGTTCAGCGATTTTACTTGCTTTCGTATTGGCACTCCGCATAATCGCAACCCGTAATAAAAATGATTATCAATATAATTCGTATCAGGGGATATCCATGCGTACTTCGCCTTTCAATCCCGGACTGAAACCGACGCTGCTTGCTGTTCTGGTCAGTGCCGGTTGTTTGCCAGTGATGGCTGCTACCACCAACACCACAACGTCTTCAACCGCGGCCAAAAACGAGCAGCAGACGCTGACCGTGACCGCAACGCCACAAGCTGACTTCAAATCCGGCGGCAATGATTTAGTACCTGCCTACCTCGATGGGCAAATCGCCCATGGCGGCCGCCTCGGCATGCTAGGTGAGCAGAATGCCATGGACGTGCCGTTTAACGTCATCGGCTTCACCTCCAAAATGATTCAGGATCAGCAGGCGAAAACCATCGCTGACGTGGTGCGCAACGACGCCAGCGTGCAGAACGTTCAGGGCTACGGTAACTATGCGGAAACCTATCGCATTCGTGGCTTTGAGCTGGATGGCGATGACATGACCTATGGCGGGCTGCCAGGCGTCGTGCCGCGTCAGGTGATCGATACTCAATTGATTGATCGCGTAGAAGTGTTTAAAGGGGCTAACTCACTGGTTAACGGTGCGGCAACGTCAGGTGTTGGCGGCATGATCAACCTTGAGCCAAAACACGCGGAAGATACGCCAATGGCGCGTGTCGGCCTGGATTACACCTCCTCTTCTCAGGTGGGCGGATCGGTTGATGCCGGACGTCGTTTTGGTGATAACAACCAGTTTGGCGTGCGCGTCAATGTGCTGGATCGTGAAGGGGATACCGCAGTGCATGGCGCTAAACGCCGCACCACAGCTGCCTCCCTCGGTCTGGATTACCGTGGCGATCGCCTGCGTACCTCACTGGATGTGGGCTACCAGAAGCAGACCTTCCACGGTGACCGCATTGGCGTTAACGTCAGTGGGCTGGACTTCATTCCCGCACCGACAGCCGCCACGCATAACACCAGCCAGCCCTGGGTTTACAGCAATATCGAAAGTGAATTCGGTATGGCGAAGGCCGAGTATGATCTAACCGATAGCTGGACCTGGTACGGTGCGGTAGGTGCTCAGCATTCGCATGAAATTGGCCTGTATGCCAGCCCGGCAGTTTCCGATGCCAGCGGCGACGCGCAGTATGGCCGTTTAGATACCAACCGTATCAGCGATGCTTTCAGTGGCATGACGGGGATTCGCGGTAACTTCACCACCGGATTTGTCACCCACAAAGTTAACTTTGGTTATTCTGCAGTAACTCAGGCGGTTAAAACGGCGTGGCGTTATGGCGCAGGGTCAGTCGACACCAATATTTATAACACGCCGACCACTGCTGTTCCGGTCACCACTTCGGGCAGTGGGGATTACCACGATCCGCTGACCACGGGCCGCACGCGTACCCAGGGTTATCTGCTGAGCGATACGCTGGGCTTCTTCGATGACACCGTGCTGTTCACCGCCGGTGCACGTCATCAGAAAGTGGTGGTGCGCAGTTATAATAACGACACCGGTGCAGAAGATACCGATTCTCGCTTTGACGCCAGCCGCTGGATGCCAACCTACGGGGTGGTGTACAAGCCATGGAAAGAAGTTTCTTTCTATGCCAACCACACCGAAGCGTTGCAACCGGGTAGCGCGGCGCCAAATACCGCCGCCAACTACGGTAAAACCACCGGTATCGCGCACTCTAAGCAGAATGAAGTGGGCGTTAAAGTCGACTTCGATCGTGTTGGCGGCGCGCTGTCACTGTTTGATATCCGCAAACCTAATGCTATCACCAACAGCGATAACGTTTATGCGTTGAATGGTGAGCAGCGTAACCGTGGTGTAGAGCTGAATCTGTTTGGCGAACCGGTACTCGGTTTCCGTCTGAATGGCAGCGCCACCTGGCTGGATGCGCAGATCACCGAATCTGCCAACGGCACGTTAAATGGTAAGCAGGCGATTGGTGTTCCTCGCTACTACTTCGTACTGGGTGCTGAATACGACATCAAACCGGTCGATGGCTTAACGGCCACGGCTTATGTGAATCATTCAGGTTCGCAGTATGCCGATGCGCAGAATACCAAGTCGCTGGATAGCTACACCACATTGGATCTCGGTGTACGTTACCGCACCAAGCTGAACGATCATGATATGGTCTGGCGCGTGGGTGTTGATAACGTCACCAATGAGAAGTACTGGTCAAGCGTAGAAAGCTACGGCTACTACATTTATCAGGGCGACCCTCGCACCTTGAAAGTCTCCATGAGCTACGATTTCTAATCCGGCTCTTAACAGGGACGCCATTGCGTCCCTGTTGTCATTTCATACTGAAATAATTCTGTACCTTGCCACGCATTCCATTACACTCAGTGCGGCAATCCCGCGCACAAAAGTCTTTTGTTATTGAGTCGACATGAGTTCACCCGCGCCACCTGACGATCACGACGAGCCTTTACGACAATCTCTGGATGATGCGCACTTCGCTATTGTGGTACTTGCAGTGACCTCTGTTACCCTTATAATCTTCGTCCTGATGGTGACGTTATGGATGAGCTAAGGTCAGCAACAGTTCATGGAAGCCTGCAAGGAGATGTCGATGGAAGCCCGAGATGACAAACTGATCGCCATAATTGGCCTGCTCTCCGCCTGTTTAATCGGCGTGGTGTTCCTGTTCACCATGACATGGCTGACCGATGTGCGCCATCCCGCCGATCCCACGCTTGATGTACAAACCTGTCCACCAAAAGTTCATCTGACGCAACACTCTTAATTCTGTTTTTCCCGGTTGTGCCACTTAATTTGCTGACTGCGCAGCTCTAACGCCAGCGCTTCGTGTAGCGTGCGATTGCCATTGGGATCGCCCAGGCCAAACAGCGCGCCAGGTGAACGTCGATCGTCTGCCCAGGCCGGATATTCGACTACCGGATAGAGCGAAATGCCTTCCAGCGCCACCCCTTCGTCCAGGGCTAACAGCGCCTCTTCCGTGACATGTCGCAGCCAGGGCGCGCGCGCGTCGCCTTCCGCACCGGTTTCTGCCAGCAATAATGGACGTTGATAGCGTTGCCAGCATTGCAGCATCAGGCGATGCAGTGGTTGATAAGTCGTGTGTTCAGCAGGGATGGTGTCGCCGGAAAAGAACCAGTGGTTATCGGGATAATAATTCAGGCCGAGGATATCGAGGAAATCCTCACGTCCGCCCAGTTCCGGCGCATCACGCCCGGCAATCCAGTCCCAGGCTTCAAACTGGGCCTGATGCTGTGCATCTGCGTAGGGTTTGCTGTCGGGGTTGTCGGGATCGGCGGCGATTTGCACCAGCGGATCGGTGAGTACAAAGCGCGCATCAGGATAAACGTCGCGAATCGCATGCATCGCCGCCAGCGAGGCGCGTACCAGCTGACGTTTTAGCTCGCGGCCGCGCTCGCTGGCATAGGGATCAAGCCAGGAAACATCCGCCCCGGCCCATGACCAAAACGAGATTTGGTTGATTGGGGTGAAAAAAGGGTGCTCAACGCCTTCATCACGCATCAACTGCGCCATGGCACGTGCGAAACGCTCAAAATGATCGACAAAGGCGCTACGCCAGATATCGAGGTGTTCTGGGTAGCCAAAATGGGCTAATTCCCAGATGATCTGCATATCGTGACGTGCGGCGGCATGGACCATCGGTAAAAAGCTGCGCCAGTCATATTCGTTTGGCGTGGCTTCGATAAGATGCCAGCGTGCACCGTCGCGGGCTGTATGTAATCCTTCCTGCGCCAGCGCGGCATAATCTTTCTCCAGTAACATGTCGTGACCACTACTGATCACCATATCCATACGACGGCCCCCGCTGCGGCAGGCGGTGGAGCAGGGGAAGCTACCCTGGAAGAAACTGCGGAAAAGCTGCGGGTGATGGCGCGGGGATTGCTGAGTCATCATCCTCTCCTCACGGTAAACGTCGGATGCAGAACGCACGCCTAAGTCTAGACTGTAAACTAAAGACGCGTCAGCGAGCGGTAGCAGATATCTCTGATGGCCATCCGATGCGGTAAGACCAACAATAATAGATCCAGTGAATTCAGGGATTCGGTATGAGTGAAGCAGCATCCGTTCAGCAACCGCCAGCGGGCGAAGGGTTACGAGAGATTGTTGATGCACGTTGTGCGCTGCATCCTGGGATGAGTGGCATTCATCCCCTTAACGATGGTCTGGATGCCTTTGCCGCACGCTATCTGCTGATGGGCATGGCGCAACACACTATTGATGTGCAGTACTACATCTGGCACAACGACATGTCTGGCCGTCTGTTGTTTAGCGCGTTGCTGGATGCCGCCGAACGTGGCGTCAACGTTCGCTTGCTATTAGATGACAATAATACGCCGGGCCTGGATGACACGCTGGCCGAACTCGATCGCCATCCCAATATTGCGGTGCGCTTATTCAATCCCTTTTCCTTTCGCACCCTGCGCGCGCTCGGTTACCTGACTGATTTCGCCCGACTTAATCGACGCATGCACAATAAGAGCCTGACGGTGGATGGGGCCGTGACACTGGTCGGTGGGCGCAATATCGGCGACGAATATTTCGGGACTGGCGATGAGCCGCTGTTTACCGATTTGGATGTGCTGGCGATTGGCCCGGTGGTACATCAAGTCGCGCACGATTTCGAGCGCTACTGGCAGAGCAAAGCGGTTTCACCCTTGCGCGCGGTAGTAGATGTCTCGGGCGATGCCCATCAGGCTGTGCGTTTACCGGCAGAGTGGCAGCAGAGTGAAGCCGTTCAGCGTTATCTGGCGCGGCTGGAGCACTCTTCTTTTGTCAGCCAAATGGAACAGGGATCAATGCAGATGACGTGGGCCGAATCGCGTCTGCTGAGTGACGACCCGCGTAAGGGATTGGGTAAAGCTAAACGTTCCAGCCTGTTGCCGCAGCGCATGCTGGAGGTGATCGGCACGCCGCAACAGCAGTTCGATATCATCTCGGCGTATTTTGTGCCCACGCGTGCCGGCGTGGCTCATCTGGTCGCACTGAAGCGGCGGGGTGTCAAAATCGCGATCCTCACCAATTCACTGGCGGCCAATGATGTGTCCGTGGTACACGCAGGTTATGCGCGCTGGCGTAAAAAGCTGCTGCGTCATGGAATTGCGCTGTATGAGATGAAGCCGCAAGCCAACGCCAGTGACGCCCCGCATGACCGCGGGTTAACCGGTAATTCCGGTTCGAGCTTGCATGCGAAAACCTTCACCGTCGATAACCGGAAAGTGTTTATCGGCTCCTTCAATTTTGACCCCCGCTCTGCGGTGCTTAACACCGAAATGGGGCTGGTGATTGAGAGTGAAACCCTGGCGCAGCAAACTCATCAGCGTTTTATTGCCGGGATGCGCGATCGCGCCTGGACACTGCGTCTGGACAACTGGGGGCGGGTGAACTGGGTTGAGTATCCCGGTGAAGCAGGTGAGGTGGTGCAC
This sequence comes from Pantoea sp. Taur, assembly GCF_009830025.1. NCBI lineage: Bacteria > Pseudomonadati > Pseudomonadota > Gammaproteobacteria > Enterobacterales > Erwiniaceae > Pantoea > Pantoea sp. Taur. Next base: position 227,562 of record NZ_SZZZ01000006.1, on the reverse strand, counting down.
AAACATGAGCCGCAGTGTACCTGGATACAGCGACTGCTGGTGCGATTGGTGTGGCGCTTACCGGTGGAGTGGTTGTTGTAAATGACGCAGGACATGCTGGCGCACCGGACAACAATCGCCCCCACATTGTGGGGGCTGATGCCGATTACCGTGTAGCAGAGGGCGCTTTAACCGCATTGCGCTGAGGTTTACCGGAGAACAGGAAACGCAGCAGTGGGATGCGCAGATGGATTTCATACAGCATAAAAGCAATGCCAAACACCATCAGCAGACCGACAAAGAAACCTAGCGTGTTGCTGCTAATATGCGGGGTAACGTAAATGCCATACAGAATCGTCAGCGGATGGTGCACCAGATAGATAAACAGTGAGGCATTGACTAAATACATGATGCGCGGGGAATGGCTGTTCAGCAGCTTGTGACCAAAGCTAAAGCAGACATTCAGCATACAAAGTCCCATCAGGGTTGAGATCACCTCATCAATTTCATACAGCCAGCCATCGCCGCTGCTGTATCGCTGATTCAGGCTGTAAGCGATAAATACCGCAATGGCGCCAAAACACATCACCGGATTGAAACGCACAAACAAGGCTTTGAGCGCCTGATGTTTCCATGCTAATGCGCCCAGCATAAAGAACGGCAGGAACGTCAGGGTTTGCATCACGGCCACGCTGAACAGACCATCGGCGAACACGGCCGGTACGGCATAGAACAGCGCGCGGCGGAACAGACACCAGACCAATGCATAAGCCAGAAATGCCAGCGTCAGTTTCCCCCAGCCTACCTGCTGATAATCAATCTTCCGCTGCTGAGTGCTCAGCCAGCGGAAGGTCAGCATGCCGAATGCCGTCAGAATCACTAAAACCAGTAAAAACCACAGGTGAGAAATCAGTTCCCACGCCAGCGTGTTGTACTTGTCATACAAAGAAAAGCTATCCCAATGACCCACTTTGTCGGTCAGATTTTTTAGCATAAAAAACTGCGGCAGGGTAATGAGCGGAATGGCGGTTAACAGCGGGATACCTACACGCTCCATGCGGACCTTCAGCCAGTGTTGTGGCTGGTAGCGCAGGTAAAGCATGTAGGAAAAATAACCAGAAATAACAAAGAACACCTGCATGCGGAAGGCGTGGATGAAGTCATTCAAAACGGTTAACCACATCGAGGCATCGTGGCTATTCACGGCCCAGCGCTGTGTGGAGTAAATCAACGAGACGTGAAAGGGCACGCCTAATAACATTAAGTACGCTCGAATGGAGTCGAGAAAATATTCGCGTTCGGGTTTTGCTGAACTCATAAGCTTCCAATTTGTCAGTTTACTTGCCGGTTTCACCCTGAAACCGGATTATGCTGGATGAAAATTCTACCGCCTGTAAACAGCGTATACTATCAGGTGATTCTGTATCTTAACCTGAAGGGTTTAATTATCCGAAAAGCACACTTTCAGCTTACAAATCAGCGGAACAATCTTGTGCATAAGCTGTCGGAAAACCGAATAATCCTTTAAGATAAACGGGTTTGATCTGAGCACACGAAAGGGGGGGATGTGCTAAATAAAGTGAATAAAAAAGTGGGACTGGTAAAAATGCGCTGGGTAGGCGCGGCAGTTCTGCTGGCGTTGTACGCCAACAATAGCTGGGCGTTCAACATTGATGATGTGGCAAAACAAGCCAAGGCGCTGGCAGGGAAAGGTTACGAAGCGCCGAAGAGCAATTTACCCTCTCAGTTTCGTGATATGAAATTTGCGGATTATCAGCAGATCCAGTTTAACCACGACAAAGCATACTGGGGCAAACTGCGCACGCCGTTTAAGCTCGAGTTTTACCATCAGGGCATGTATTTCGATACGCCGGTGAAAATTAATGAAGTCACCGCCTCATCAGTACGTGAAATCAAATATAACCCTGACTATTTCAACTTCGGCAACGTGAAACACGATGCTGATTCCGTCAAGAACCTCGGGTTTGCCGGATTCAAAGTACTGTATCCTTTAAACAAAAAGGGTAAAGACGACGAAATCACCAGTTTCCTGGGCGCCAGCTATTTCCGCGTGATTGGCGAAGGTCAGGTGTATGGTCTTTCAGCGCGCGGCTTAGCGATTGATACTGCACTGCCATCAGGTGAAGAGTTCCCGCGCTTTAAAGAGTTCTGGATTGAACGTCCAAAACCTCAGGACAAGCAGCTGGTGATCTATGCACTGCTGGATTCGCCACGTGCGTCCGGTGCTTATCGCTTCATTATCAAACCGGGCAAAGAGTCGACGGTGGATGTACAGTCTAAGGTTTACCTGCGTGACAACGTCGGCAAACTGGGCGTGGCACCACTGACCAGCATGTTCCTGTTTGGTGCTAACCAGCCATCACCGGTGACCAATTTCCGTAACGAGTTACATGACTCGAATGGGCTGTCCATTCACGCGGGCAACGGTGAGTGGATTTGGCGTCCGCTGAACAACCCGAAACACCTGGCGGTGAGCACCTTTACCATCGAAAATCCGAAAGGGTTCGGATTGCTGCAGCGTGGCCGTGATTTCAGCCATTACCAGGATCTCGACGATCGCTACGATCTGCGTCCAAGCGGTTGGGTTGAGCCACAGGGTGACTGGGGTAAAGGCCGTGTCGAACTGGTCGAAATCCCGACAGCGGATGAAACCAACGACAACATCGTGGCTTTCTGGACGCCTGAGAAATTGCCAGAGCCGGGCAAAGAGATGAATTTCCAATATCGTCTGCACTTCACGCGTGATGAAAACCAACTGCATCAGGATGATGTGGCATGGGTGAAAAACACGCTGCGTTCTGCGGGTGATGTGAAGCAGTCTAACCTGGTACGTCAGCCGGATGGCTCAATTGCCTTTACTATCGACTTCGTCGGTAAAGCGATGAGCAAACTGCCGGACAATACTCAGGTCGCGCCTCAGGTCAGTGTAGGCAACAATGCCGACGTGGTTGAGCAGAGTGTACGCTACAACCCGGTGACCAAAGGCTGGCGTTTGGTATTGCGTCTGCGCGTGAAAGATAACAAGCAGCCGACCGAAATGCGTGCGGCGCTGGTGAGCGGCGACAAGACATTGACGGAAACCTGGAGCTATCAGCTACCTGCCAATGAATAAATCGACTTTTTTACCTCAATCTTACGTGGAGGCCCTGCCGCTTGATGCGGCGGGGCGCGCTCGTCTGAGTGATTCGTTACAGAATGCCCAGGCGTTCCACGCTATTCATACGGCGCTGGGGCAAGATGTTGCCGCCAGCGATCGCCCGGATGATGCGCCGCTAAAATCGGTGTCATCACGCGTACAGATGGCCTGGCCGGATTCACTGGCCGAGGGTCAACAACTCAGTAAGGATTATCTCGACCGCACCACGCTGAAGGCGATGCCTAAAGTGAAGCGCTCGCTGATGTTCCCTGAGATCTGGCGCACCAACCCGATCGCGCGTGCATGGGATTCTATGCGTGGGAAAAAATCCACGCCGCGTTATGCCACAGCGGAAGAGCAAAAGACCGAAGATAAGTGGCGTCATGTCGGTTCTATGCGCCGTTATGTCCTGCTGATTCTGACGATTTTACAGACGGTAGTGGCGACCTGGTACATGAAAACCATTCTGCCATATCAGGGCTGGACGCTGCTCGATCCTATCGAGTTGTTTAACCAGAACTGGCTGCAGTCGGTAGAGCTGATCCTGCCTTACATTTTGCAAACCGGGATATTGTTCCTGTTTGCCATTCTGTTCTGCTGGGTGTCCGCTGGTTTCTGGACCGCGTTGATGGGCTTCCTGCAGTTGATGATGGGTCGCGACAAATACAGCATTTCGTATTCGACCACGGGTGATGAGCCGCTCAATCCGGAGCATCGTACTGCGCTGATCATGCCGATCTGTAACGAAGACGTTGAACGCGTATTCGCCGGTCTGCGTGCCACCTGGGAATCGGTGCAGCGCACAGGTAATGCCGAGCACTTCGATGTCTATATCCTGAGCGACAGCTACGATGCTGATATCGCCATCGCTGAGCAGAAAGCCTGGATGGAGCTGGTGCGTGATGTCGGAGGCGCAGGCAAGATTTTCTATCGCCGTCGCCGTCGTCGTGTGAAGCGTAAAAGCGGTAACATCGATGACTTCTGCCGTCGCTGGGGCAGCAATTACAGCTACATGGTGGTGCTGGATGCTGACAGCGTGATGAGCGGTGAGTGTCTCACCGGACTGGTGCGCATGATGGAAGCCAATCCGAACGCCGGTATAATCCAGTCGTCGCCAAAAGCGTCAGGCATGGACACGCTGTATGCGCGTTGTCAGCAGTTCGCGACCCGCGTCTATGGCCCGCTGTTTACCGCCGGTCTGCACTTCTGGCAGTTGGGTGAATCGCACTACTGGGGCCATAACGCCATCATCCGTGTTCAGCCGTTCATCGAGCACTGTGCGTTAGCACCGCTGCCTGGTGAAGGTTCTTTTGCCGGTTCAATTCTGTCACATGACTTCGTTGAAGCCGCGCTGATGCGCCGTGCCGGTTGGGGAGTGTGGATCGCCTATGATCTGCCGGGCTCTTACGAGGAACTGCCGCCGAACCTGCTGGATGAACTGAAGCGTGACCGTCGCTGGTGCCACGGTAACCTGATGAACTTCCGCCTGTTCCTGGTGAAGGGGATGCACCCGGTTCACCGTGCGGTGTTCCTGACCGGTGTGATGTCTTATCTGTCAGCACCGTTGTGGTTTATGTTCCTCGCCTTGTCCACCGCGTTGCAGGTGGTACATACGCTGATGGAACCGACCTACTTCCTGCAACCGCGCCAGCTGTTCCCGGTGTGGCCGCAGTGGCGTCCTGATTTGGCGATCGCGCTGTTCTCTACCACGTTGGTACTGCTGTTCCTGCCGAAGCTGCTCAGTGTGGTGTTGATCTGGTTCAAAGGTGCCAAACCGTATGGTGGTGCCATTCGTCTGTTCTGCTCGCTGATTCTGGAAATGCTGTTCTCGGTGTTGCTGGCACCGGTGCGTATGCTGTTCCACACGGTATTCGTGGTCAGCGCGTTCCTCGGCTGGGAAGTGGTGTGGAACTCACCGCAGCGTGATGACGATGCTACACCATGGGGCGAAGCTTTCCGTCGTCATGGTTCTCAGATGCTGTTAGGTATCGTTTGGGCGGCCGGTATGGGTGTGCTCGATCTGAACTTCTTATGGTGGCTGGCGCCGATTGTGTTCTCACTGATTCTGTCGCCGTTTGTGTCGGTGATGTCGAGCCGTGCAACGGTGGGACAGAAGAGTAAGAATGCGAAGCTGTTCCTGATCCCGGAAGAGTATGAACCACCAAAAGAGCTGGTTGATACCGATCACTACCTGCAGTTGAACCGCGAGCGGGCGTTGAAGAATGGCTTTATGCATGCCTTGTTCAACCCGGCATTCAATGCACTGGCAACCGCAATGGCCACGTCGCGTCACAAACAGAGTGCGTTGCTGGATCATGCACGCGACCGCCGTGTCGATCAGGCACTGAGCGATGCGCCTGAGAAACTGAACCGCGAGCAGCGTTTGCAGCTCATCAGTGACCCAGTAGTGCTGGCGCGCGTGCACTCACGCCTGTGGGAAAGTGCAGAGAAATATCATCAATGGGTGGAGAGTTATCAGAAATTGACACTCAATCCTGAGGCGCTTCCACAGCGCTAACCTCGAAAACCTAAAAGCGGCAGCGATGCCGCTTTTTTTTGCCAACATTCTGACTAACACAATCTTTACGCGCACAGGTGTAGTTATTCCACCCGTGACCCGGTTAAACTAACGCCAGTTCATTGTGAGTAAATGTTGTGAATTATTTCCTTAAATTAACCCTATTGTGTGCCACCACACTCGTGTTGAGCGGCTGCGGCAGTATTATCAGCCGAACCATCCCAGGACAGGGACATGGCAGCCAGTATTATCCTGGTGTGCAATGGGATGTGCGTGACGGGCCATGGCGCGTGCTGACCATCCTTGATCTGCCACTCTCGCTGGTGATGGATACGCTGTTGCTGCCCGTCGATGCCAGCCACGGCCCTTACGAGTAACGCTTACGCCCATTTATCCGATGGGCTATCGTCATCTTCCCATTCCTCTGCCGCAGCTTCACCCTCTTCGAGATCGCGTGGTGGCTCCAGCTGGAATTCCCCTTCATCCCACTCGTGCAGGGTGTTTTCCGACTGCCACTCCTGACGCAGTTCCACCTCGTCGAAATCGCCGTCAAATATCGCCTGGGCTGCTTCGCCGCTGCAGATCGGCAGGCATTCACCTTGCTCATCTTCACCGTCAAAGAACTCTGCCTGCCACATGATGTCACCATCCTGCATCACGTACTTTTGTAGCGAGAACTGGCTCACGCTGGCATCGTCTTCGTGCACATCCGTCTGGCTGGCGAGAAACTCCTCGCGTGCGGCGTCGATAGCTTCTTCAAGCGTGCTGTACAAGCTCATAATGAACTCCATGTCTGTTGAAAGGGATTTCACAGAAGAATAGACGAAAAATGGAAGTGTGCAGGGCAGGCATAGAATAACGGCGGGCGGATGAATGCAATTCAACCGCCCAAACCGTTTAGATCATCTTTTGCGGGAAATGCAGTACAGGACGTACTGACTCGCGAATAATAGGAGCAGAGTAACGAATGCAGCATTTAATACAGGGTTTCACCTTTTTAAAATTAATACGAGCGGTTGATAAAGCCTGATTTAAATTATAGAGCGTACCGATAAAAACCATATCCTCCTTAACGGGTAGACGTTTACACTCTTTCCGATGCAAGAGGTGGTAGCCCTCTTGATCAGTACTGATTGTCACGTAGTAATAGATGCCTTTATTCATATTATAGGTTCCTGCGATATATTTGCTGTGTGTAATCTTTTTATATTTTTAGAAGGGCAGTTATTTGGCTAACTGTCACGGTTGAAATTAACTGGAATCGATTTCGCTAACAAATTCCAGAAAGGAATAAGCATAGCTCTTCTTTTGTAGAAACAGAATATAAAGGGGGTGGACTAAGACAATACCTTGTTATGTAAGTTAATTTTACTGGATTGATAAGCGGAGCAAAAGCATTCAGCAATATTAAATAGGAATAGGCCTGGAATGCGTGAAAATTAGATCCGTGGCCACCTGTTTCAATTGATGAAGCTTTTTGATGCTGCTGGATGAGAATTCAAAGAGATGCGCATTTTAGTGTTTACATTTCGTTAACAAAGATTAATATTCTGCATTTCTACAGGTTATTCTGCTCCATGGATCAAGTTAAAGCTGGACCGAACAATGCCATCAGCCTGAATTCAGACTGGTCCGGTTTGACTAAAATTGACAGACTATCGTCGTGAAATAACGCAAATTTCTTCAGGAAAGCGTGGAGCACAGACTGTGCTCCACATCACATTAATACAGCGATGGTTGACCTTCAGGGCGGGTTTTAAAACGGCGGTGCAACCACATGTACTGCTCTGGTGCCAACAGAACGGTTTCTTCAACCACTTTATTCATCACGATAGCGGTATCGAGTTCATTCTCGAGCGAGAACTTATGGCGAATGTCAGGCATCATTTTAAGCTCATAACCGCGTCCGTTGGGCAGGCGGCGGGCGAGAAACGGGATCACGCTGGGATTGCCCAATCGAATCAACATATGCGTGCCCGTGGTGGTTGCCGCATCCTGCACGGCAAAGAACGGGGCAAACACGCTACTGCGCGGGCCATAATCATGATCAGGCGCGTACCAGATGATGTCGTTGTTCTTCATGGCGCGAATCATGCCTTTGAGATCTTTGCGATCCAGCATGCTCTTATTTGAGCGCATGCGTCCCCAGGTTTGCAGCCAGTCGATGAGCTTATTGTCATTCGGCCGGTAAACGCCAATGCCTGGGTTGTGCATGCCAAACACGCGAGCACCCAGCTCCAGCGTCAGGAAATGCATGCCAATCAATAAAATGCCGCGTTTTTCCGCAAGCGCATGGCTGACGTGTTCGAGCCCGGAAGTGGCCACCCATTTTTGAATACGCCAGTCAGGCCAGAACCAAGCCATACCGGTTTCAATCAGCCCCATGCCAACCGATTCAAAGTTGTGCTTCACCATGGCTTCACGTTCGCTGGTAGGCATATCCGGAAAACAGAGTTCCAGGTTACGTTGCGCGACTTCCACACGACGTTTTAAGAAGCGCATGGCAATGCGGCCCAGGCCACAGCCAATCGTATGCAGCACCGGGTAAGGAAGTAACACCAGCAGATAAAGAAAGCCGATACCTATCCAGGTCAGCCAGTAACGCGGGTGAAGAAGTTCACGGGAAAATTGGGGAAGTTGAGTCATGGAAATGTCAGTATCCTGCGTCTTGTGCCAGAGAGTCCGGTTTCTGTTATTTGTCGTGATTATGCCATTTTTTCGTGCTGACTGAAATCAAGCATAGCCTGCAGGCGGGTGTAAGGCAGTCAGATTGCGCATTAATCTACAACTGCGGCGGAGAATTGCGTCGGTAATCACGCCATTCAGGATTATCTGACCAGGGGCTTTGCATCGAGCGGAATTCAGGTATCATGTGCGCGCTAAATTTCTCTGATTGCTAACAGGATCGAACACCATGCCAGTGTTACATAACCTTGTTTCCAATAAAGAGCTGAAAGAACGTATGCTGGCTGAAAACGAGCCGCGTACCACAGTCTCTTTTTACAAGTACTTCCAGATTGCCGACCCGAAAGTCTTCCGTGATGCCCTCTACATTGCGCTAACAAAGCTCAAGGTCTTTGGACGCGTCTACGTGGCAAAAGAGGGGATCAACGCGCAAATAAGCGTTCCTGCCAGCCAGTACGAAGCCATGAAAACTGCACTGTATGCGTTTGACCCGGCGTTAAATAACCTGCGAATGAACATTGCGCTGGACGATGATGGCAAATCTTTCTGGGTACTGCGCCTGAAAGTTCGTGAGCGCATTGTGGCCGATGGCATTGAAGATGAAAGCTTTGATGCCAGCGATGTCGGTGCCTATTTAAAAGCCGCAGACGTCAATGCGATGCTGGATGATCCCGATGCGGTGTTTGTCGACATGCGTAATCACTACGAATTCGAAGTGGGCCATTTCGATCAGGCGATGGAAGTCCCGGCCGACACCTTCCGCGATCAGCTGCCGATGGCCGTGGATATGCTGCAGGAGCATAAAGACAAAAAGATTGTCATGTACTGCACCGGCGGGATCCGCTGCGAAAAAGCCAGTGCGTGGATGAAACACAAAGGCTTCAATGATGTTTACCACATTGAAGGCGGCATCATTGAATATACCCGCCGTGCGCGTGAGCAGGGTTTGCCTGTCCGTTTCAAAGGTAAAAACTTTGTGTTTGATGAACGTATGGGCGAACGTATTTCTGACGATATTCTCTCGAGTTGCCACCAGTGCGGCGTGCCGTGCGATAGTCACACTAACTGCGTCAATGACGGATGCCATCTGCTGTTCATTCAGTGCCCGAGCTGTGCGGAGAAATACCACAACTGCTGCAGCCCGCTGTGCATGGAAGAGGCGACATTAACACCGGAAGAGCAGCGTTCACGCCGCGCAGGCCGTGAAAACGGTAATAAAGTGTTCAACAAGTCGCGTGGTTTACTCAATATGACGATGGCGATCCCCGCGCCAGAGAAAAAGTAAACGACATCCAGCCTGAAGTCACATGATCTCAGGCTGGCTCTGACTTACTGCCGCACACCTTCCACAGAAACAATCAGCTCTGCTTTCTGCGATGCCGGTCCAAGATCTTTAGTGATATTGAATTCCTTCAACACAATTTCACCGTGAGCTTCAAAGCCGGCACGATAGCCACCCCAGGGATCTTTACCTTCGCCCAGCAGGCGTGCATCCAGGGTGATCGGTTTTGTCACGCCATTGAGCGTCAGATCACCTGTGATCTTATAATCGTTACCCTCTTTTTTGACTGCCGTTGAGGCGAAAGTCGCTTGCGGGAATTTGGCGGTGTTAAGAAAATCGGCACTGCGAATATGCTTGTCGCGTTCGGCATGGTTAGTGTCGAGGCTGGCGGTGTTCAGCGTGACGCTAACCTTATCGCTCGCAGGGTTAGCTTCGTCAAAGCTGAAAGTCCCGTCAAAATCCTTAAACGTGCCGTATAACCAGCTATAACCCAGGTGCTGGATACGGAACTGTACGAAGGCGTGCTGGCCTTCTTTATCAAATTTATAGTCTGCTGCGCTGGCCAGCAAACTGGTGCCTAACAGACTGGCGGCACTCAGTGTCAGTAGCGTCTTCTTGAGCATTTTACTTCTCCTTTTCAGAGGTTAACGGGATGCGGTAACCCAGCATCCTTTTCAATGTGACGTCTCGATCAATAAAATGGTGTTTTAATGCCGCCAGCCCATGCAGCGCGGAAAACAGCACTAATCCCCAGGCCAGCCACAAATGCAGATCGCCAGCCAAATCAGCCTGTTCACCTGCTCCACTTAACAGGGCGGGCACTTCGAACCATCCGAACACAGAGATAGCTTTGCCATCGGCGGTCGATATCAGGTAGCCGCTTACCAGTAGCAGCAACAACAAGCCATACAACAGCCCGTGAGCCAGGCTGGCGGAGCGGCGAATTAAGGGAGAATAGTGTGGTAAGAGTGCGGGTGGGGGAGAAATAACACGCCAGCCAAGGCGCAGCAGTAATGTGGCAAATAGGAGCATGCCAATGCCTTTGTGGATTTCCGGGGCGCTGTGATACCAGCCATCGTAATATCCCAATCCGACCATCCACAGACCCAGCGCAAACATGCCGTAAATGACCAGCGCCATGAGCCAATGCAACATAATCGTCATTAGCCCGAAATGTTGTCTGGAGTTACGCCACATACAAGTGAATCCATATCTGGAAATAGGTGGTAATAAGCATCCATACTTTGAAATATGAAAGCAATTAAGCTTACCTTTCTATAAAATTTAAAAAGACATTCGGAAATTGTGCGTTTATATCGATGTCTGCGTCAGAAATATTGACGATGGTTGTATAGGTGGCGGGGAAATAAAATTGAATTGAATATTGCTACACCTAATGCGGCAATCTTAACGCTAAAATGTCAGGAAAGAACTGTTAATGTAAGCTTGCGTCAATATAAGGCTGGCGCCTGAGGCGCCAGCGAGACAACGTTAAGCAAAGCGCGAAAGTGAAAACGGCTTCAGGTCAAAGGAGAAGGGCTTATCCTGGGCAAATTCACTGGCAAGTTCACCTAATACGCTGGCAAATTTAAATCCGTGTCCACTCAAGCCGGTAATAATTAATCGATTTGGCTCGCCTGGAAGGGTATCTATAATAAAGTCTTCGTCAGGTGTGTTGTCATAACTGCAGGCCTCACCGTGTAAGCAAACGCCAACCCCCGGTAAGAACTGACGCAGGAAACTGAAGGCTTCACTGCCATCTGCAGCGATACTGCCGAAAGGTTTACGATCTTCGGGTTTCTGCATCAGCTGCCCGCCATCGTGACGTCCCACTTTTAATGCATTGTTGTCGGCAGGGAAGCCATAAAAGTGACTGCCATCAGGCATCTCCACCGTGAAGCCTGGAAATTGGTTGTTCTCGCTATAACGTCCATCTGCCTGATACCAGGCAAAGACTTTACGCACCGGTTGTACTGGCAAATCTTTTACCAGCTCACTCACCCAGGTTCCGGCACTGACCAATAATTTACGCGCGCGAAACACGCCGTCGCGGGTAGTGACTTGCTGCAAGTCACCATCGCGTGCGATCTCACTCACCGGGCAATTAAACAGTTGTGCGCAGCCCGCCTGTTCAGCCAGCTGTATCCAGCTACGAACCGCCTGCTCACATTTCAGGAAGCCGGAGTGAGGTTCGAATACCCCAATGTAGCCGTCGGGCACAGAGATCTGCGGCCAGCGCTTGCGCACTTCGTCTGCCTGCAGGATTTTTACTTCCAGTTGATACGTTTTGGCGCTGTCGATGACATTTTGGATAAATGAGGAAGTGAGGGGGGCCAGATTGAGGATGCCGCTTCGATGCATAATGCGTTCACCGCTCTGACGTTCCAGCTCATCCCACAAGGTTTGTGCGCGCAGCACCAGCGGGACATAGCGTTCACCTTCGCCATAGGCATGGCGGATCAGGCGTGTTTCACCGTGGTGTGTGCCCTGGCTGTGCGGAGGATGGGCACTATCAATCATCAATACCGATAAGCCTGCCTGGGTTGCGTAAAAACCGGCGGCGGCTCCCACCGATCCGCTGCCCACCACAATCAGATCATAAACCATAACCACATCACTCCTGCCAAACGACGAAATTTTTCAACAGCATAGCAAAAAAATCGTGTCCATGAAAAAGGCACCCTATTGGGTGCCCTTTCACGCGAAGTAAGAAATTAGTGCTTTTGATTATCGCGTAGGTATTGCTCTGTGGACTCAATCTTTGCAATGCCAGCTTCGAGTATCGAGATGAACTGTCTGGCTACGTCGGTAGTCAGCCAGTAGGTGGGTCCCACGTCAGCTTCTTCTTCTTTCTGATCCTGCGATGATAGCGAGTGCAGGCGGATCATCATGGCGTCATAACTGTCTACGGTACTGATGTCCCATCCAACCAGCGGATGAGTCTGAATGACGTCTTTATTTCTGTCCATTATAACCTCCTTATTACTCGTTAAACGAAGTGCTTCTTGAGGTTCAATGCGGCTTTTCTTGCACTAGCGGAACAATTATAACATGAAACAGGCGGTACAATAGTTAAAACGTGTGGCGATTAAAAAGAGAACGATAATAAATGCGTTCAGAATGCGACTTTTGTCGAATAATAAAGTGCCCGCTGCTTCGGGCCTTTATTCGATAATCGTGACAGTGGCTACACCTTAGTTATCGGCGGTGTTAGGGGAAAACTTTACGCTGCAGCGACAAGTAAAAAAAGGCCAGTTTCAGGCCTGCGCTTCTGGAGGCAGCTGGCCATTACGCCGCTGAATCTCTTCAGCCAACCGAGTAAAGTGCTGCTGTAACTGTGCGTCGTGGTTCTGATTTTGCGCTTCGAGCGACAGATTATGCACCAGTAACTGACTGGCGCGATCGTCGAGGCAGAACGTCAAACTGGCAAAGGCATTTTCCAGCACCGTTAAACGTCGCTGCTGTTCAGCAATTAATGCCAGCAATTCACCGAAGGTCATCGCCTCTTCTGGTTTTTCAGTAGTCATGTAAAACACCTCCCGTAAGCATGACGAGGCAAGGATAGGGGATCGTTAAACATGAGTCTAGATGCAGCGACTTTATCTGGCGAGAGGGAAATTAAAACAAAAAAACCGGGTGGCGAAACCCGGCAAAAACGGCACAGTGGCAGTTAATCAGTAATAAACCAGTCGTCTGCGCTTTCCCACGTTTCTTGTAAAATATCGCTAATGCGTTCGCGTGACGCTTTACAGCCACCAAAAACGCTCAATTGATTGCCACCCGCATAACGGACTTTGACATGGTGATCGTCATCGGGAAAATCACGGGAAATACGACGGGTAAGTTCGGCACTGAGTGCATCCAGTGCACCTGCGGGAAGGGGCTGAGTTTTCGCTACGGTAATTTCAACACGCATAAAAGCCTCCGGGATAATATACTGGTTATTTGTACAGTAAAATTATCCCAAAGGCAAGCTGTGCAATATTATTCTTTGATACGCCAGTTTAGGGTTTCACCTGCCAGGAACGGCACCAGCTTGTCATCGGCCACGTTGATGGTGTCCTGCACTGTCCAGGACTCACGTACCAGCGTCAGTGTGCCCTCATTCAGCGGCAGGCCGTAGAAGTTCGGACCGTTTTCTGAACAGAACGCTTCGAAATGTTCCAGCGCATTCAACTCTTCGAATACCGTGGCATAAGCAGGCAGTGATGTCGGGGCGTTAAACACACCGGCACAGCCGCAGCTCGCCTCTTTAAGGTGACGAAGATGTGGTGCGGTGTCCGTGCCAAGGAATACGCGACGATTGCCGCTGGCCACCAGGCTGCGCAGCGCTTCCTGATGAATATTGCGTTTCAGGATCGGCAGGCAATAGAGATGAGGGCGAACACCGCCCACCAGCATGTGGTTACGGTTAAACATCAAATGCTGTGGTGTAATGGTGGCACCCAGCAGGTCGTTGCCCGCAGCCAGATATTCTGCCGCTTCTTTAGTGGTGATGTGTTCCATCACCACTTTCAGGGCTGGGAAGCGCTGACGCAGCGGTTCCAGCACGGTTTCGATAAAGCGTGCTTCACGGTCAAAAATATCGATGTGCGAATCCGTGACTTCACCGTGTACCAGCATCGGCATACCGATCTGCTGCATACGATCCAGCACGCTGGCAATGGAGTCAATATTGGTGACGCCGTGGCTGGAGTTGGTGGTGGCATGCGCGGGATAGAGTTTCGCTGCGGTAAAAGTCCCGTTGCGGAAGCCACGCTCAATTTCATCCGCATCTAATGAATCGGTGAGGTAGCAGGTCATCAGTGGCGTAAAAGCGTGTTCAGCGGGCAGCGCAGCCATAATGCGCTCGCGATAGGCAATGGCGGCCTCGACGCTGGTCACCGGTGGAACCAGGTTTGGCATGACAATCGCACGACCATTGACCGCACTGGTATAAGGCAAAACTGCATTAAGCATCGCGCCATCGCGCAGATGGATATGCCAATCGTCAGGGCGGCGAATCGTGATTTGCTGGGGTTGGGCTGTCATTCAAAAAGGCTCCGGCTGAGAAAAAACGAATGGGCACGTTTAGGCCGGGGAGTAATCATAAGGGTGTGAGCAACCGTTTGCACGGGATTTTATTGCCGGAAACAAAAACCGCACCCGAAGGTGCGGTAGTTGAGGTTAATCCGTAAACGGAATCACCAATTGTCCCGGTTTCACTTCAATACCCTTGGCAAATTTCTTCGCCAGTGCTTCCCCTTTACTACGGTCTTCGCTCAGCACATAGGCAGGCTTCTCATTGAAGTAGCGTTTGAGAGACTCATTAAGATAAGGCGTCAGTGTTTTCATGATGGACGCCATCTTTTCTGGTTGTACTTGCGCGTCGACAATTTCAATATCATGCAGATAAATCGCGCCTTCCTGTGCATTGAAAATCGGCTGCGCTTTCATCTTCAGCTGCATCTCAGCCTGCTGCGGACCAAACAGCGAGCTGACATTGATGTTTGCTTTGCCGGAGAGGGTAATCTTACCGGGTTCTTCACGCCCAATCTGACTGGTGAGATCGCTGAGCACGATGTGTGCATTGACCAGCCCGGATACGCCGACGTCTTTTTCGAAGTTATTGCGCTTCTGCAGCGCTTGATTCACTTCCTGTTCGCTAATGGTGTATTGCGTCAATTGATTACAGCCGCTCAACAGCACGGCTAAAAACAGGGCTAATAGCCCAGACATCGCCTTTTTCATAGATCCTCATCCTGAACGATACGGCAAAACAGCCATAGCCTGCCTGAAACCGGGCCAGGTGTCACCAGGAGAGGGATGAGAAACGCCGCAGCGTTTCTCATCGGACGGGGCTATGCCGCGATGGAAGAGAGCAGGTTAATCTGGGTTTGCTTCGCCATATTGTCGCGGTAATCCGCTACGCGACTCGGCCATTCGATGCCAGCCACTAAGGTGAGCGAACGCAGGAGCGGAAACAGATTGATATCGTCTTCAGACAGTTCGCCATTCACGGCATTGGGTTTGACGATGAGCTTATCGAGTTGACGCAGGTCATCACTGATGTTTTTTATCAGCCCGGGCGCGTGTTTACGTAGCTCAGTGAAATCTCCGACGCTGGCCTGTTTTTTCTCACGGAAGTAACTCCGCGCTTCCGGCGTGGCAAATTCCGCAAACGAGGCATCAGCGATGCGCGGAATCAGCAGCTTATTGATATAGCCGTTAACGCGGCGCAGCCATTCGCTGATGGCGGGGTTGTTTTTGCCATTAAGCAGCGGCTCGCGATCCTGCTTATCCACCAATCGGACAATGTCCATACTCTCTGGCATCGCACTGCCATCGGCTTTTTGCAGAATGGGGGCCATCTTCTGCCCGATGAGTTTTTTTGGCATCTGCTCATCGTCATTGAGCATAACGATCAATTCAACCGGCAGGTTCTTTAAGCCAAAAATCATGCGTGCTTTCACGCAGAAAGGGCAGTGATCGTAGATGTAGAGTTTCATCCCGTTTCTCCTGTGTAAATCTAAGGGTGACAAAGGTCACCCTTTTTCCGGACGTGCGGGAAGTATGGAAGAGATCCTCCGAAGGGGCAAACTAGCTGCTGAAGATGATCGGTGCCACCGGGCGCGGCTGGAACTGCCACCACAATGCCAGCAGAGTGATGATGCCAACGCTGCTCAGCAACATCCAGGGCAGTTCAGGCAGAGCCAATTGCTGGCCCATGTCGAACATCCACCCACCACCGGAGTAGCCAATCAGACCGCCGATGGCCAGACCTAAACGACTGAATCCCATGTAACTGCCCCGCGCGCGTGAACTGGCCAACGATGCGCTGAGCGTCTCGCGTGCCGGTTCGGCGATGATGGACCCCAGGTAGAACACGCCGATTAACAAAAACAGCGAAGGGAGAGATTGGGTCATGCCGACAGGCAGCAGGCTAAAGGTCATCAGGAATAAACCCGCCATAAGCCGGGTTTCCAGGCGGAAGCGTTTTTCGCTCCAGCGGGCCAGCGGATAGAGCAGGCTGAGCGACAGCATGGCTTCGATGGCGTACATCCATTTCACGGCGGCGGGCGCACCAGCCACCTGATTCACCATCACCGGCAGCATCAGCATGACCTGCACGGCCAGAATGTAGTAGCCGGTCAACGTCAGCACATAGAGGCGAAAACGTTTATCCTGCCAGACACGCTGCATACCTTCGCGCATCGCAATGCGTTCGGTTGAGATGCGCCACGCCGGTAGCCACACGGCGTTAAATATCGCCGCAGCGACAAACACCGCTGCACCCACCCAGCACACCAGGCGGAAATCCCACGCCAGCAACCAACTGCCAATCAGCGCCCCTAGCACCGCTCCCGCGCTGTCCTGCATCATCAGCAGCGAGAAGAAGCGACCGCGTTCACGAGCGCGCACCAGTTTCATCACCATGGCGCTGCGGGGTGGGTCAAACAAGGTGCCACCGAGTCCGGAAAGTAAACAGGCTAGCCACAGCATCCAGGGTTGATGCGCCAGCGCCATGCAGGCAAATCCGGCTGCGCGCATCAGCATGCCCGTCACAATCAGCGGACGTGCGCCAAAACGGTCCGCAATCGCGCCGCCGAAAATGCCTAGCCCCTGCTGTACAAATTGACGCAAACCCAGCGCGATACCCACCATTAACGCCGCCCAGCCCAGTTGCTCAACGAAATGGATAGAAATCAGTGGAAATACCACGAAAAAGCCTAACACCACCAACATGTTATCGACTAAGAGGAATGTTTTACCGAGGCGTCGTGCCCGCGCTACCCGAGACATGCTTAATCCTGAGCAAGAGAAGAGAAAAGTGACCAGTTGGTCTATTTTCCGCCTGCGCTGACGGGAAAGACAGCGTATCCAGGATGATATTTTTTCATCGAATCCGCAGAAAAATTAATCCTGGATAAGGATGAATTGCGTGGCAGGGTCTTGAGGGTTTTACCGTAGTGAAAGGGACGGTTATAGTGAGAAGTATCGCCTCAGGCGTACATCTTTCTTAAAGTTATGGATTTCAGGAGTCATGATGTTTGGCTATCGTTCTGCTGGACCCCGCGTGCGCCTGACTACCGATCGTTTGGTGGTCCGTTTAGTTCACGAGCGCGATGCCTGGCGATTGGCAGATTATTATGCAGAGAACCGCGTCTTCCTCAAACCCTGGGAGCCGGTGCGCGACGAAAGCCACTGCTACCCCTCAGGCTGGCAGGCACGCCTTGGGCTGATCGCGGATATGCATAAACAGGGCTCTGCCTACTATTTTGTGCTGATGGACCCGGAAGAGCATGAAGTGCGCGGAGTGGCCAATTTTAGCAACGTGCTGCGCGGTTCATTTCACGCTTGTTACCTCGGTTACTCATTAGGCGAGAAGTGGCAGGGGCAAGGCATGATGTTTGAAGCGTTGCAGTCAGCGATTCGCTATATGCAACGACAGCAACGCATTCACCGCATTATGGCTAACTATATGCCGCATAATCAGCGCAGCGGTGATTTGCTGGCGCGTCTCGGATTCGAGAAAGAGGGTTATGCCAAAGATTACCTGCTGATTGATGGACGCTGGCAGGATCACGTGCTGACCGCGCTGACGTGGCAGGAGTGGACCGCGGATCGTCGTGGACAATAAAAGGAAAACCGCATGAAGATGGCTTTATCGGCGCAGGCGCTGCGTGTGATCGGTTGCCTGTTAGAGAAACAGGTCACCACTCCGGATCAATATCCGCTTTCCCTTAACGGCGTGGTCACCGCCTGTAATCAAAAATCCAACCGTGAACCGGTGATGAACCTGAGTGAAATGGAGGTGCAATCTCAGCTTGATGAGCTGGTGAAAAAGCATCTGGCCACCTCCAATAACGGGTTCGGTCAACGCGTCAGTAAGTATGAACAGCGCTTCTGTAACTCTGCATTCGGTAATTTGCAGCTTAACAGCGCAGAAGTGGCGGTGCTGACGCTACTGTTCTTACGCGGCGCACAGACGCCGGGTGAGCTACGTACCCGTAGTGGACGTTTGCATGAGTTCAGCGATATGAATGAGGTCGAGCAAACGTTGAACGGCTTAATCACCCGTGATGACGGCCCGATGGTGGTGCGTCTGGCACGTGAGCCGGGTAAACGCGAAAGCCGTTATATGCATCTGTTCGGCGGCGATGTGGCTGAAGCACCCGCCGCGAGCACGGATGAGATGGACAGTGAAGATTTGGTCAGCCGGGTTGCGCAGTTGGAACAACAGGTGGCTCAGCTGCAATCCCAGCTGGAGCACCTGTTGCAGAAGGAGCAATAACATGACGCTACGTATCGGTATTGTTGGATTAGGCGGCATCGCGCAAAAAGCCTGGTTGCCCGTGTTGTCGCACGCCACCGACTGGCAGCTGGCAGGGGCGTTTTCGCCGAATCAGGCTAAAGCCCAGCCGATTTGCGACAGCTACCGCATGCCATATTTCAGTCAGCTGGACGCGCTGGCAGCCGCCAGTGATGCGGTCTTTGTGCACAGCAGCACCGCCAGTCATTTTGAAGTGGTGCAGGCGTTGCTGCTGGCGGGCAAAGATGTTTGCGTGGATAAACCATTAGCCGAAACCCTGCAGCAGGCGGAAGCGCTGGTGGCACTGGCAGAGAAGCGCAAACGTAAACTGATGGTGGCGTTTAATCGTCGCTTTGCGCCACGCTATCAACAGTTGAAAGCGGAAATGCCGCGAGCGGCTTCACTGCGTATTGAGAAGCATCGCGCGGATAGCGTGGGTCCAGGGGATTTGCGCTTTACTCTGCTGGATGACTACCTGCACGTGGTGGATACGGCGCTGTGGCTGGCAGGGGGCAAACTCACGCGTGAGCAGGGCTTTATTGAAACCAATGAGGAGGGGGCGATGCTGTACGCCGAACATCACTTCTCGGCGGGAGCGTTGCAAATCACCACCAGTATGCATCGTCGCGCCGGCACACAGCGCGAAGTGGTGAGCGCCATCTGCGACGGTGACTACATCGAAATTAATGAGATGCGTGATTGGCAGCAGGAGAACCTCGGCGGCTTACGTACCGACCCGGTAGCCTCCTGGCAAAGCCATCTTGCTCAGCGTGGTTTCAGCGGTGCGGCACAGCATTTTATCCAGTGCGTACAAAATCAGACGATGCCTGAAACCAGCGGTGAACAGGCGCTGGCGGCGCAGCGTCTGGTGGAAAAACTGTGGCGCGATGCCGAACAGGAATAACCCCTTGTAACACTCAATGCTGGTCATTTCCCGCCGTGGCAGTAGACTATCGCCGGACATCAGCAGATGTCCGCGCTAAGCTGCTCATTTATCCGACACTTTTCAGGATGCGCCACTCAAAATGAATTTGTTGAAATCGCTGGCTGCGGTCAGTTCGATGACCCTTTTTTCCCGCGTGCTGGGCTTTGCCCGTGATGCCATAGTGGCACGCGTTTTCGGTGCCGGTATGGCCACCGATGCCTTCTTCGTGGCCTTTAAACTGCCCAATTTGCTGCGCCGTATCTTTGCGGAAGGCGCCTTTTCTCAGGCGTTTGTGCCCATTCTTGCCGAATACAAAAGCAAGCAGGGCGAAGAGGCCACACGCGTATTTGTGGCCTACGTTTCCGGCTTGCTGACGCTGGTGCTGGCGGTGGTGACGGTGCTCGGCATGATTGCCGCACCCTGGGTGATTATGGTCACTGCGCCCGGATTTGCTGATACCGCCGATAAATTCGCGCTGACCAGTTCGCTACTACGCGTTACCTTTCCTTATATTCTGCTGATCTCCCTGGCGTCGCTGGCCGGTGCGATACTCAACACCTGGAATCGCTTCTCGGTTCCGGCATTTGCGCCGACGTTATTAAACATCAGCATGATTGGCTTTGCGGTGTTTGCTGCCCCGCATTTCCATCCACCGGTGATGGCGCTGGCATGGGCTGTGGTGGTCGGTGGGGTGTTGCAACTGTTCTACCAACTGCCGCACTTGAAGAAAATCGGCATGCTGGTGTTGCCGCGCCTCAACCTGCGTGACGCCGGTGTATGGCGCGTCATGCGCCAAATGGGACCGGCGATTCTTGGCGTATCGGTGAGCCAAATATCCCTGATCATCAACACCATTTTCGCCTCATTCCTCGTCTCGGGTTCAGTGTCGTGGATGTACTATGCTGACCGTTTAATGGAGTTCCCGTCGGGCGTATTGGGTGTCGCACTGGGCACGATTTTGCTGCCATCGTTAGCGAAGAGTTTCGCCAGCGGCAATCATGATGAGTACTCGCGTCTGATGGATTGGGGCCTGCGCCTCTGCTTCCTGTTGGCCCTGCCGAGCGCCGTTGCCCTCGGCATTCTCTCTGGCCCACTGACCGTGGCACTGTTCCAGTACGGTAAATTCACCGCGTTCGATGCCGCCATGACGCAGCGTGCGCTGGTGGCGTATTCGGTAGGATTGATGGGGCTGATTGTGGTCAAAGTGCTAGCGCCCGGATTCTATTCGCGTCAGGACATTAAGACCCCGGTGAAGATTGCGATTGTGACGCTGATCATGACGCAGGTGATGAACCTGGCGTTTATCGGCCCGCTCAAACATGCCGGATTGTCGTTGTCGATTGGATTAGCGGCTTGTCTAAATGCCGCGCTGCTGTACTGGCAATTACGTAAACAGGATATCTTCCAGCCGCAGCCGGGTTGGTTTAGCTTCCTGGTGCGTCTGATGATTGCGGTTGTGGTCATGGCAGCAGCGCTGCTGGGCATTCTGCATGTGATGCCGGCCTGGGAAGAAGGGCAGATGTGGTGGCGGTTACTGCGTCTGGCTGCAGTCTGTGCTATTGGCGGTGGTGCTTACTTTGTCATGCTGGGTCTGTTGGGCTTCCGCCCGAGAGATTTTGCCCGCCGCACGCTGGCATAAAAAAATCCCGCCTCGGCGGGATTTTTCTTTATTAACCTTTGCGGCTGAGCGTCGACTGACCTTTGCCTAATCCATCGGGACCGTAAAACGCCTGAGTCTGGTGCGGTTTCAGTACCGAGAGCGCATCATTGGTGAAGCTGATTTGATGCTGCAGCAGAATACCGTTATGAGTGTTGGTATCGCGCAAACGGCGGGTATGCTGCTGAATGCTCTGCCAGCGGCGTTCACGATCGCTGTGACCATCATAGGGCGCCTGAGTACCGAGTGATTTTTCGGTATTTCGGCGCATGTCGTCCAGATAATTCAACGTCGTCAGCAGCGCGCTTTTATCTTCTGATATGCGCTGCAACAGGTTGCCATTAACCTGGCCGGCAGACAGTTGCTGTTGCTCTTCATCCATCACCACAGTGAGTGAAGCCAGCACGTCCTGCATTTTATCTAAGGTGGTCAGCAGATTGTCCATTGGGATTAGTTACCCTCTAAATACGCCTTGGTATCGGCGATCAGCGCGTCGGCGATCTTACCGGTATCCATTTTCAGTTCGCCATTACGAATAGCGGTTTTCAGTTGTTCAACACGTGCAGTGTTGATGTCTTTGCTGCCCGGCTGCATTAACTGCGCCTGAGCCGTGCTCAACTTCACTTCAGCACCGCTTTCACTGGTGCTGGCGTTGGTTGAAGCAGTAACGTTTTGGCGCACCTTGCCGTTGTTATCGTTGGTGTCGCGGGATTGTACAGTGCTCACCGGAATTAAAGGCTGCGTTCTGTCGATGCTCATGGTCGTGCTCCTGTAAGGTCAGCTGAGGGTCAGTCAACTGAGTCAGCATAGGGTAATGTCTTTGTTGATATCTCTATCGGCAGAACAACAAGGTTCTTTAACGCTTTATAGCGATATCAGAATATTCCCATCCGCGTCGACGCGCCCACTGACAACCTGACCATTTCCCATGCGCACGCGCACCATTTGTGCCGCGCTGGCGTTGTTCAGCGCACGTCCTTCGCTACTGGCATTAAACCCGTTTCCGCTGGCTACCACCATCACATTTTGTCCTGCTTTAACCCGCCAGGGCTGACGTAGCATCATCGCGGTCACCGGCTGTCCAGGCGGGATATCGCGCAGCGCAATCGCATCGGCCACGCTGTTGTTATCGAACAGGGCTCGCGGAGGCAGTTCATCCAGACGCCCGGTCTCGAGACGGAAATCATTCGGGTCGAGGGTACTGCCACGTGCGACCTGACGGCTGGCAACTAAATACTGACCGGTCACCTGTACCTGAACCTGCAGGAAACGACGATTCTGATCGCAACTGGCGGCAATGCTGAGATTACCCCACTGGCGGCTGTTGCCCGGCAGTTGTAACGCCGGTGCCTCGCAGGTCGGCCACTGCTCTTTGGGCGTGCGCACCACTACGGTCATCCCCGCGGCATGTTGCGGATCGCGCGCTTTAAAAAACTGCGTTAACTGTGCGGTCAGGTCCGCCGCATGGCCGGGCAGCGCGAAGGCCAACAACAACGTGGCCAGCAAAGATAAAGAACTGCGCATAAACGCCTCCTGTCGAGAAGATGGCCTGAGTCTACTCTTCGCGCGAAAAATTCAATGTCAAAAATAGCCGTGATTTTTGCTGCTATTCAGACGATCGCCCTTGCATTTGTCCACTTAAGCTGTCAGCTCGATATTCTCATTCGCGGAGGAAGCATGCTCGACAAACTCGATGCCGCGCTGCGATTTGGTACAGAAGCGTTAAATCTGCGTGCTCAGCGCCAGGAAATCCTGGCGTCCAATATTGCCAACGCCGATACCCCGGGCTACCAGGCGCGGGATATCGACTTTGCCAGCCAGCTGAGCAAGGTGATGGAAAATGGTCGCGCGGAGGGGAGCAGCATGGCGCTGAAAGTCACCTCTTCACGCCACATCGCTGCTGAAACCAACTCTCAGCCATCCATGGACCTGATGTACCGCATTCCCGATCAACCTGCCGCGGATGGCAACACCGTGGATATGGATCGTGAACGTACGCAGTTTGCTGATAACAGCCTGAAATACCAAACCGATCTCACCCTCATCAGTAGCCAAATCAAAGGCATGATGAGCGTTCTGCAGGGGCAATAACCATGGCATTGCTGAATATTTTTGATATCGCCGGTTCTGCGATGACCGCGCAATCACAGCGCCTCAACGTCAGTGCCAGTAACCTGGCCAACGCCGACAGCGTCACCGGGCCGGATGGCCAGCCTTATGTGGCAAAACAGGTGATATTCCAGACCGATGCCGCCCCTGGCGCGGCGACCGGTGGCGTCAAGGTCGCGGGCGTGGTGAACGATCCTACCCCAGCCAAATTGGTGTACGACCCAGGTAATCCGATGGCGGATGAGAAGGGTTACGTCAAGATGCCAAACGTCGATGTCGTATCAGAAACCGTTAACACCATGTCAGCGTCTCGCAGCTATCAGGCCAACGTCGAAGTGTTGAACACGGTGAAATCAATGATGATGAAAACCCTGACGATGGGTCAATAACGGAGCATAAATATGAGCGTAGCAGTCGGCGTTAATGCCAATCTTGACCCAACGGTACTGAGTTCAACCAGTTCATCGAGCACTGGAAATACTTCAGAAGACCTGCAGAACCAGTTCCTGACCATGCTGGTGACGCAGTTGCAGAACCAGGACCCCACCAATCCGATGGATAACAGCCAGCTCACCACGCAGCTGGCACAGATCAACACCCTGAGCGGCATTGAGAAGCTGAATACCACCCTGGGTTCCATCTCTGGCCAGCTCACCACCAGCCAGTCGCTGCAGAGCACTACGCTGATCGGCCATGGTGTGATGATCGATGGCAGCCAGATCCTGGTTGGTAGTGGTACCACGACACCATTCGGTGTCGAGTTAACTACCGCATCCACAGCGACCACGGCGACGATCAAGGACAGCAGCGGTACGGTGGTTCGCACCATTGATTTGGGTGCGCTGTCTTCCGGTGTGCATACCTTCTCGTGGGACGGCACCGATGCAAATGGCGCTACTGTTGCAGACGGTAAATATTCAGTATCCATTGCAGCCAGCAATGGCACAACACAACTGGTGGCTCAGCCGCTCAACTATGCCTACGTCAATGGCGTGAGTACGGTCGATGACACCTCCAAACTGGATCTCGGCACCATGGGCTCCGCGACCCTCGATGAAATTCGTCAGATTCTCTGATTAACCTTTTAGCAGGAGAAATAATATGTCTTTTTCACAAGCGGTAAGTGGTCTGAGTGCTGCCTCCAGTAACCTCGACGTCATCGGTAACAACATTGCCAACTCCGCCACTGCCGGCTTTAAATCCAGCACCATCTCTTTTGCCGATATGTTCGCCGGTTCAAACGTGGGTATGGGTACGAAAGTGGCTGCAGTCATCCAGAACTTCAACGATGGCACCACCACCACTACCAGCCGTGGTCTCGATGTGGCATTGAGCGGTAACGGTTTCTTCCGTATGACCGACTCCAGTGGAGCAGTTTATTATTCACGCAACGGTCAGTTTACTTTGGATGAGAACCGTAATCTGGTGAACACCCAGGGTCTCTCAGTAACCGGATATCCGGCCACAGGGACTCCACCGACAATTCAAACCGGTGCAAACCCGGTCGCGCTGAGTGTGCCTACCACTCAGATGTCAGCACGTGCCACAACGACTGCGACACAAGTAGCGAATTTGAACTCAACCAGTACTGCATTGGACGATACCGCATTTGATGCCTCCAACGTCGACACTTACAACGCCAAAAGTACGGTAACCGTGTATGACTCACAGGGTAATGATCATGCTTTGGATCTGTACTATGTGAAAACGGCTGATAACACCTGGAGTGTTCACGCTATTGATTCCACGACAGGAACAAGCGCTGGCGATTTTGCAGCAGTCTTTGACTCTAGTGGCAACATGACGAGCTTAGGCGGTGTGGCTGGAGCAACTTCAGTATCCCTGACCATCAACGGTTCTAATGGGGCCGCAGCAGGGCAGGCAATCACATTGAGTATGAGTGGTAGCCTGCAGCAGAACACCGGGACGACTACATTTGGTAACCCAACTCAGGATGGATACGCGCCTGGCGATCTGACCAGCTACGCGATTAACGACGATGGCACTATCACAGGCACCTACTCCAACCAGCAGACTCAGTTGCTTGGTCAGATCGTACTGGCAAGCTTCTCAAACCCAGAAGGTCTGAAATCCGAAGGCGACAACGTCTGGTCAGCCACCAGCTCTTCAGGTCAGGCTGCTATTGGGCTTGCCAACACCGGTACTTACGGTTCGCTCACTTCGGGTGCACTGGAGGCGTCTAACGTCGACATGAGCCAGGAGTTGGTCAACATGATCGTGGCGCAGCGTAACTATCAGGCCAACGCCCAGACCATCAAAACGCAGGACCAGATTCTTAACACCTTGGTTAACTTACGTTAATTCGCTAACGGGATTGCACTATGGATCACGCAATATATACCGCGATGGGCGCCGCCAGTCAGACGATGGAACAACAATCGGTGACCGCCAGCAACCTCGCCAACGCCTCAACGCCGGGCTTTCGCGCCCAGCTCAACGCGTTGCGTGCGGTGCCGGTCAACGGCTGGTCGCTGCCGACGCGCACCTTAGTGGCTGCCTCAACGCCGGGTGCCGATATGACGCCAGGGGCGATGGACAACACCGGACGCCCGCTCGATGTGGCCGTACAGCAAGATGGCTGGCTGGCGGTGCGTACCGCTGACGGTTCTGAAGCCTATACCCGCAACGGCAACATGCAGATCAGCTCGACCGGTATTTTGACCATTCAGGGCAATCCCGTGATGGGCGATGGCGGTCCAATCGCCATTCCACAAGGCTCCGAACTGACCATCGCGGCTGACGGTACCATCACTTCGCGTAATGCGGGTGATGCACCGAACGCCACGGTGCAGATTGGCAAGCTGAAGCTGGTTAAGGCCACGGGCAAAGAGTTACAGCGTGGTGACGACGGCATGTTCCGTCCAACCCAGGCGACGCAGGCGACACGCGGTGCGGCTTTAGCTCCTGATGCAACGGTCGCGGTCATGCCAGGTGTGTTGGAAGGCAGCAACGTTAAGCCAGTGGAAACCATGGTCGACATGATCGCCAACGCCCGACGTTTCGAGATGCAGATGAAAGTCATCACTAACGTCGATGAAAACGAACAAAAAGCCAATCAACTGCTCAACATGAGCAGCTAAGGCTTAAGGAAAACAACATGATTCGTTCTTTATGGATCGCTAAAACCGGCCTTGACGCCCAGCAAACCAATATGGACGTCATTTCGAACAACCTTGCGAACGTTTCAACCAACGGGTTTAAACGTTCGCGTGCCGTGTTCGAAGATCTGATGTATCAGACGCTGCGTCAGCCGGGCACGCAGTCATCGGAACAGACCACATTGCCTTCAGGCTTGCAGATTGGTACCGGTGTGCGCCCAGTGACCACCGAGCGTCTGCATACCCAGGGCAACTTGTCGCAGACCAGCAACTCAAAAGACGTGGCGATCAACGGTCAGGGTTATTTCGAAGTGCAGATGCCAGACGGTACCTCTTCATATACGCGTGACGGTTCATTCCAGGTAGATCAGAACGGTCAGCTGGTGACCAACGCCGGCTATCCGGTTCAGCCTGGGATCACTATTCCGGCGAACGCCACCAGCATCACCATCTCGCGTGACGGTGTGGTGAGCGTGACGCAGCAGGGGCAGACCAACCCAGCGCAGGTGGGACAGTTGACGCTGAGCACCTTTATGAACGATGCGGGCCTCGATAGCCTGGGTGAAAACCTCTATCAGGAAACGCAGGCATCCGGTGCGGCGACGCAGAGTACGCCAGGGCAGAACGGCGCTGGTTTGCTGTATCAGGGTTATGTTGAAACCTCTAACGTCAACGTGGCGGAAGAGTTGGTCACCATGATTCAGACGCAGCGTGCTTATGAAATCAACAGCAAAGCGATCACCACCTCTGATCAGATGCTGCAGAAATTAACCCAGGTTTAATCTGGGGCCGTTGGGCCAGCCTGGCTGGCCCGATTAAGAACATGAATAAGGTCAGAACTCCGTGGCGAAGCAAGTGATTCTCAAGCCTGGGCATTGGTTAGTAGCCACGCTGCTACTGACATTAAACGGTTGTGCGTTAGTCCCGCGTACGCCTCTGGTGCAGGGTGCCACAACGGCAGAACCCACGCCTTCCGCACCGCCAGTGGTAAACGGTTCCATTTTCCAGGGCGTTGCGCCACTGAACTATGGCTATCAGCCGCTGTTCGAAGACCGCCGTCCACGTAACATTGGCGATACTCTGACGATTACGCTGCAAGAAAATGTCAGCGCCAGCAAAAGTTCTTCAGCCAATGCGAGTCGCGATGGCAGCAACAGCTTTGGCGTGAGCACTGTGCCAACCGGCCTGAGCGGTCTGGTCGGCGCCGCCGGTGAGAAAGCCGGACTGGATGCCAATGGCAAAAATGACTTCGCTGGCAAAGGTGGCGCAACGGCCAATAACACCTTTACCGGCACAATCACCGTCACCGTGAATCAGGTGTTGTCGAATGGCAACCTGCGCGTGGTCGGTGAGAAACAGATCGAAATTAACCAGGGAACCGAATTTATTCGCTTCTCCGGTGTGGTTAACCCACGCACCATCAGCGCCAGCAACGCCGTGTTGTCAACGCAGGTGGCCGATGCACGTATTGAGTATGTCGGAAACGGGTATATCAATGAGGCGCAAACCATGGGCTGGTTCCAGCGTTTCTTCCTGAACGTGTCGCCGATGTAATCGAGGTAATGATGAAAATGAACACTCTGCTGCGTCTGAGCCTGAGTCTGCTGCTCGGTGTCAGTTTGATGGCCCAGGCTGACCGCATTCGCGATCTGACATCCGTACAGGGCGTGCGCGAAAACCAGCTGATCGGTTACGGCCTGGTGGTGGGGCTTGATGGGACAGGTGACCAGACAACGCAAACCCCGTTTACCACCCAGACGGTAAGCAACATGCTGTCGCAGCTCGGTATCACCGTGCCCACCGGCACCAATATGCAGCTGAAAAACGTGGCGGCGGTTATGGTCACGGCAAAGCTGCCGTCGTTTGCACGGCAGGGGCAGAATATTGACGTAGTGGTCTCTTCGCTGGGTAACGCCAAAAGCCTGCGCGGTGGCACGCTGTTAATGACGCCGATGAAAGGGGTTGATAACCAGGTGTACGCGCTGGCGCAGGGAAATATTCTGGTAGGCGGTGCAGGTGCATCTGCAGGTGGCAGCAGTGTGCAGGTTAACCAGCTAAACGGTGGCCGCATTACTAATGGTGCAACGGTAGAGCGCGAGCTGCAAAGTAACTTTGGCAGCCAAAACACCATCAATCTCCAACTGAATACTGAAGATTTCACCATGGCGCAGCGTATTGCCGATGCGATTAATAGCCGTGGCGTGGGTTCAGCGCAACCACTCGATGCGCGTACCGTGCAGATCCGCGTTTCACCCAACAACAGTTCACAGGTGCGCCTGCTGTCAGAAATCCAGAATATAGACGTTTCCGTACCGGTTGAAGATGCCAAAGTCATCATCAACTCGCGTACCGGTTCGGTGGTCATGAACCGCGAGGTAACGCTCAATACCTGTGCTGTGGCGCAAGGCAACTTGTCGGTGACAGTGAATCAGCAGCAGAACGTCAGCCAGCCGAACACGCCGTTCGCCGGTGGACAAACCGTGGCGACTACGCAGACGCAGATCGACTTGCGCCAGAGCGGCGGAGCCTTGCAGCGTGTTAACGCCAGCGCCAACCTCAATAACGTGGTCCGTGCCCTGAACGCCCTGGGCGCAACGCCGATTGAGCTGATGTCGATTCTGCAGTCGATGCAAAGTGCAGGCTGTCTGCGCGCCAAACTGGAAATCATCTGATGACCGATACGCAATCGCTGATGAGTGCGGCCTATGACAGCCGCTCACTGAACAACCTGAAACGCGAAGCAGCCGCCGACCCGAAAGGGAAGGCGCTGCAGGTGGCAAAACAGGTTGAGGGAATGTTCGTACAGATGATGTTGAAAAGCATGCGTGAAGCGTTGCCGCAGGATGGCATCTTCAGCAGCGACTCAACGAAGATGTACACCTCAATGTACGATCAGCAGATTGCGCAGGAAATCGGTAAACGCGGGCTGGGTATGGCGGATTTGATCGTCAAACAGATGCAGCCCGCGCAAGAGCCTGATGAAACCGCTGGCACGGTACCGATGAAGCTGGATAACAGCTTCATTTATAGCAATCTGCCTTCCAACCAACTGGAGCAGATGGTACGCAAAGCGGTGCCGCGTCTGCCGGTCTCGCCGTCCAGTTTCCCAGCGGATAGCAACGACTTTATTGCCCAGTTATCCCAACCCGCGCAGGCTGCGAGTCAGCAGAGTGGTATTCCACATCACTTGATCCTTGCCCAGGCGGCGCTGGAATCGGGTTGGGGACAACGCCAGATTCTGACGCGCGACGGCAAGCCGAGCTACAACGTGTTTGGCATCAAGGCCGGTGGTGACTGGAAGGGCGCAACCACCGATATCATGACCACCGAATATGAAGGTGGCGTGGCGAAGAAAGTGCGTGCCACCTTCCGTGTGTATGGTTCCTATATGGAAGCACTCAGCGACTACGTCAAACTGCTGTCCAATAACCCGCGCTATGCCGCCGTTGCCAATGCCGCAACGCCGGAGCAGGGCGCACGAGCCCTGCAGGCAGCGGGCTACGCCACCGATCCGAAATATGCGCAGAAATTGGTGGGAATGATCCAGCAATTCAAAAACATGGGCGAGAAAGTCGTGAAGGCGTACAGCCAGGATATCACCGATTTGTTCTGATTTTTTATCTCAAGTTTCACTTAAGCACGCCGATAACCATCATAAGCTGCGGGCGTTTTAGCCCGCCCAATCGCACTGATGACTGCCAGCCCGGTTAACGGGAAATAAAGGAACCGAGATGTCCAGCATAATTAACTCAGCGATGAGTGGGCTGAGCGCCGCACAGGCCGCATTAAGCACCACCAGTAACAACATCAGCAACTACACGGTAGCGGGTTACTCACGTCAGACCATCCTGCTTAGCCAGTCCAATAGTACGTTATCAGGCACCAGCTACTACGGTAACGGCGTGAATGTCACTGGTGTGCAGCGCGAATATGATGAGTTTATTACCGCGCAGTTACGCGGCTCCAGCGCTAACTACAGTGCAGTCAACACACAATATAATCAGATTTCCAATATCGATGATTTACTGTCGACGTCGACTACCAGCCTGTCGACTTCCATTCAAAGCTTCTTCACCAACGTGTCTAACGTGGTGAGCAATGCGAATGATCCATCAGCACGCCAGTCGATGCTGAGTTATGCGCAAGGTCTGGTCAATCAATTCCAGACCACGGCGCAATATCTGACAAGTATGCAAAACAGTGTTAACACGGATATCACATCGAGCGTTGACCAGATAAACACATATACCAGTCAGATTGCAGACCTTAATGTGCAAATTGCCAAACTAACCACGGCAAGCGGTGCGGCACCAAATGATTTATTGGACCAGCGTGATGAGCTAGTCAATAACCTGAACAATGTGGTTGGCGTGACTGTGTCGCAGCAGGATGGAAATTACATCGTATCCATGGGCAGCACGACATTGGTCAGCGGCAAAAATACCACCCAACTGGTGGCGATGCCATCCAGTAGTGATCCTTCACGCATTACCGTAGGTTATGTCGATAAGCTAGCGGGTAACGTGGAAATTCCTGAGAAGACACTGACGACCGGTTCATTAGGTGGGCTGTTAGCCTTCCGTACGCAAGACCTTGATACAGCACAGAATCAATTAGGCCAGTTGGCCGCAGCCTTCACCACCAGCTTCAATGCGGTGCAAACCGCAGGGTATGACAGTAACGGTAATCAAGGCACTGATTTCTTCACCATTGGCAGCCCAACCGTATTAAGCAACACCAAAAACACCGGTAGTGCAACGGTGACGGCTGAGTGGTCTGATAGCAGCGCATTGAAAGCATCGAACTACACGGTGAGTTATGACGGCACCAACTGGTCTGTAACGCGTATGTCAGACAACGTAAAAGTGACGGCGACACCCGGCACCGATGCGGATGGGAATACCACACTGAGTTTTGATGGTCTCGATCTTACCGTAAGTGGAACTGCTCAGGCGAAAGACAGTTTCCTGGTCAAACCGGTGCAAAATGTTATCGGCGACATGTCGGTTGCCATCACTGATGAGTCGCAAATTGCTGCTGCATCCTCAGCGACCAGCGGTGAAAGTGACAACACCAATGCGCAGAAAATGTTGGATCTGCAGGATGCAAACCTGGTGAATGGCAACGCCACGCTGGCACAAGCCTATGCCACCATCGTGAGCACCGTTGGTAATAAAACCAGCACGCTGGAAACGGCTAGCACCACCCAGGAGAGTGTGGTGAGCCAATTGACCGACCGTCAACAATCCGTGTCTGGTGTTAACCTCGATGAAGAGTATGCCAACCTGACTAAATATCAGCAGTTTTACACGGCGAATGCCCAGGTATTGCAAACAGCGAACACGATTTTTAATGCGCTGATTGGCATCATGAGCTAAGTAGAGAGAGGATAAAAGCCCATGCGTCTTAGTACTAATATGATTTTCAACCAGCAGGTCCGCGGGATTACCGAGTCACAGGCATCCTGGTTGAAAGTGGGGCAGCAGCTTTCCAGTGGACTGCGCGTTAACACGCCATCAGACGATCCTATTGCTGCGGCAAGCTCAGTTGTGTTGGCGCAGTCACAAGCAAAAAGTAGTCAATATGCCACTGCGCGCACTTTTGCTACACAAAGTCTGTCGTTGGAAGAGAACACACTGCAAAGCGTCACCAATGGCATTATTGATGCGCAGTCCGCGCTTGTTGCGGCGTCAACCGGCACCTTGAGTGATGACGATCGTGCATCCTATGCCACTCAGCTTCAGGGCTTACGCGATCAGTTACTTGGCCTGGCGAACAGCAAAGATGCAAGCGGTCGTTATATCTTTGCCGGCTATAAAACAGAAGCTGAGCCGTTTAGCGATACCGGTACAGGTGTTACCTACGTCGGCGGAAGTGATGCCATCAGCCAGAAGGTGGATGACAGCCGCACGATGACGGTAGGAAACACCGGTGACTCTGTCTTTATGTCGATCACCAGCAATGCGAAAACTGAGCCTGACGGCAGCGCCAGTGAAACTAATTTGTTTAATATGTTGGATAGCGCCATTGCAGCACTGAAGGTGCCACAAGATGATGCCGATGATGCAACTAAGCAAGCATTCCAGGATGCAATGGATAAAACGAACCGCGGCCTGAGCAACTCTTTGAACAATGTGTTGGCGGTTCGCTCGGATGTCGGTATTAAACTCGACGAACTGGACACGCTGGATTCCCAAGGTGATACCAATGACACCATCATGGCGACTCAGATGAGTAATCTGGTGGAAGTGGATTACACCCAGGCTATCTCCAGCTACACCATGCAACAGACAGCACTGCAAGCGTCTTACAAGACCTTCACTGATATGTCGAAGATGTCACTGTTCCAGCTGAATTCATAAGATCTGACTTGAAAATTTGAGCGTGCTTAAACCGGGCGCGCTTAGTTTCTCCCACCGCCTTTTGGGGCCGTGGGATTTTTTTTGCCTGTCATTTCGTCGCACCGTTCATCGCACCTGGCACCTGCGGAGCCGCGGTCTGTTTGTGTACTCTGCCAGATCACCACCTCTTCGCACCTGCCTCCTGCGGCGCAGCGGTCTGTTTGTTTACTCTGCCAGATCATCACCAGTCATTGCGGCAGAGCAGGATCGACAGGCAATAAAAAACCCCGAACCAGTCGGGGTTTTGTTAACGCTGATTAGCAACTAAGACTTAAACGCTTTCCGGACGTGTAGCCGGTGCCGTCGCCTGATGCGTGGCGCTATGGCCGCCCGCAGAGCCACGGCCTTCGAAGTCAAACGGTGGGCGAACCCAATCGCTGTGACGAACGACTTCTGGCTCCCATGCCGGAGCAGGTGCTTTGGTCATCGGCGCCGTGGCGTGGTGCTTCCAGCGGGTTTGAGCGTTGCTCACTGCGGTATCACGTGCAGCAACAGGAGCATGCGGTTCAGTAACCGGTGCAGCAGGCGCTTCAGCAGCCACGGGTGCAGCCAGTACTTCTTCCACTTGCGCCGCAACAGCAGGCTCAACGTCAGCAGGCGCTTGCTCAACCGCTGCAACAGCAGGCTGAACTTCAGCAGGCGCTTGCTCAGCCACGGCTTCGCTTACCTGTGGTGCGGTAATTTCCGCAGCAGGGACTTCTTCAGCCGGTGTCACTTCAGTAGCAGAAACTGTTTCAGTCGATGCAGGCGCCGCAGCCGGTGCCACTTCAGACGATGCAGCAGCAACTTCCGTAGCGGGTGCAACTTCAGCCTGAATATCTTCAACGTCATTAGCGATGACCGTGTCAGCCGGTGCCGTTGTCACTTCATCGGCCGGTACGGCTTCAGCAGCGGTTTGTTGTGCAATCTGCTCAACTGCGGCAGAAATCACGGCAGGCTCTTCGTTAACAGGCGCAGCGACTGGGGTCAGGTCATCGGTGTTCACCACCGGCACTTCAGTGTGTGCCTGTGGTTCAGACTGATGAACAGCCTCTTGCGCTGCTGGCTGAGCAACTTGTTCTGCTGCTGCCGCAACCGGCAGTGCGTCCGTTTCACCGGTATGTTGATAGCTGTAATCAGGCATTTCGTTCAGCGCTTCCTGAGAGGAGAACTGATCGTGGGCCTGAGCAACCGGGTAGGTAATCCAGACTTTGCCGGATGCCATCTCTGGAGAAGAGGCAGCCGATTCCAGCGGCATGGCAGATTGGGTTGGGTAACGCTCATCACGGTAGCGACGACGACGTTGGCCGCTCACGCGCAGATGACGTGGTGAACGACGTGAGCGACGCGGCATGTTGGCGCTATCACGGTTCTCGTTATCATCCTGTTCATCCTGAGCGACTTCAGATTGCTCATTGAATGCAGTGCGCTGTGCATTTTCCACAACCGCTTCCGTGGCTGCTGGTGCTGGGATGGCTGCCGCCACTTCGCCAGTATCACCCACGCGCACGCGCTGGGTCAGTTGACGCTGTTTACGGCGTGGCATGACCTGCACACGTTCTTCTTCCTGCGCAACGTTTTCATCAGTGATTTCGGTCTGAGCAACGGTTTCAGCGGCTTTTTGATCCTGCTGCTGATTACGTTTCTCATCCTGACGACGACGCTGGCGTTCAGCTCGCTGCTCACGACGCTGTTGCTGCTGCTCATCACGCTGCTGCAGCTGCTCATCGGTCAGCGCTGGACGTTCACCACGAGGCTCGTTCTGACGCTTGTTACGGCGATTGTCCTGATTGTCACGCGGCTCGCGGGCTTCACGTGGTTCACGCGATTCGCGTGGCTCACGTGCTTCACGCGGTTCACGGCCTTCGCGACCCTGAGCATTTTCTCCGTTGCGCGGAGTGCGATCGCGACGATTATTGCTACGACGGTTGTTACGGCGGTCACCACGCTGCTGATTATTCTCACTATCAGCGGCTTTCTCTTCTGGTTTAGCTTCAACAGGTGCAGCAGCAGGCGTATCGCCAGCAAACAGTTTTTTCAAACCGCCCAACAGACGAGCGACAAAGCCAGTGCTGGCAACGGCAGGCGCCGCAGCGGCAGCTGCCGGTTTCGCATCCGCTTTAACCGCACTACGGCTCTCTTTTTCCACTTCAACCGGCGCAGGCGGCGCATCAGGCATCACAAAGGCGGCCAGGGCTGGCTGCTCAGGACGACGACGTTCGGCATGCTCTTCTTCCGAAGGCAGCGCCATTTCGGCTTCATGCAGTTTCGGCAGGTGGTAAGACAGTGTCTGCGTCTCTTCGCCTTTGCGCACGCGCAGCACAGAGTAATGTGGCGTTTCCATCTGATCGTTTGGCACGATGATGGCACGCACGCCACCCTGGCGTTTCTCGATCGCACTGACTGCATCACGTTTTTCGTTCAGCAGGTAAGAGGCGACGGGCACCGGTACAATCGCATGCACTTCTTTGGTGTTGTCTTTCAGCGCTTCTTCTTCAATCAGACGCAAGATAGACAGCGAGAGCGATTCGTTATCACGGATGGTGCCGGTGCCGCTACAGCGTGGGCAGACGTGATGGCTGGATTCACCCAATGATGGGCTAAGACGCTGACGCGACATTTCCAGCAGACCGAAACGCGAAATGTGACTGATTTGAATGCGTGCACGATCCTGACGAACCGCTTCACGCAGACGGTTTTCAACCGCGCGCTGGTGTCGAACCGGTGTCATGTCGATGAAGTCGATGACAATCAGGCCGCCGAGGTCGCGCAGGCGCAACTGACGAGCGATTTCATCAGCCGCTTCGAGGTTAGTATTGAATGCCGTCTCTTCGATGTCGCCACCGCGTGTTGCACGGGCGGAGTTGATATCGATGGCGGTCAGCGCTTCGGTGCTATCGATAACAATTGAGCCACCGGAAGGCAAGCGCACTTCGCGCTGGAATGCCGATTCAATCTGCGACTCAATTTGGTAGTGGCTGAACAGCGGAATTTCACCGGTATACAGTTTGATTTTGCTGCTGAAGTCCGGGCGACCGAGCGCAGCAATATGCTGACGGGCCAGCTCCAGTACTTTCGGGTTATCGATGAGAATCTCACCAATATCCTGACGCAGATAGTCGCGGAAGGCACGTACAATGACGTTGCTTTCCTGGTGGATCAGGAACGGGGCAGGGCGGCTATCAGCAGCTTTTTTGATCGCTTCCCAGTGCTTCAGTCGGAAACTCAGGTCCCACTGCAGCGATTCGGCAGATTTGCCAACGCCTGCGGTACGCACGATCAAACCCATACCGTCTGGCAGTTCCAGTGCGGACAGCGCTTCCTTCAGTTCGGTGCGATCGTCACCTTCAATACGGCGGGAAATACCCCCGGCACGCGGGTTATTCGGCATCAGGACTAAATAGCTACCGGCCAGAGAAATGAAGGTGGTTAAGGCTGCACCTTTATTTCCACGCTCCTCTTTATCGATTTGCACGATAACTTCCTGACCTTCACGCAACACCTCTTTGATGTTAGGACGGCCATGTGCGTTGTAATTAGCAGGGAAGTATTCGCGGGAAATTTCTTTCAGAGGGAGGAAACCGTGGCGTTCAGCACCGTAATCGACAAATGCCGCTTCGAGGCTGGGTTCAACACGGGTGATTTTACCTTTGTAGATATTGGCTTTTTTCTGCTCGTGTCCGG
Organism: Pantoea sp. Taur; assembly: GCF_009830025.1. Lineage (NCBI taxonomy): Bacteria > Pseudomonadati > Pseudomonadota > Gammaproteobacteria > Enterobacterales > Erwiniaceae > Pantoea > Pantoea sp. Taur. The sequence continues at coordinate 190,775 of NZ_SZZZ01000006.1, read as the reverse complement.
GGCTTTCGATATCCAGATCGTACAGACGTTGGCCGTCAACAAGGGCAACGCGCAACTCTTCCTGCTGAGATGCGTTAATTAACATTCTTTTCATCGTGACTTACTCGTTATTCTCACATGAGTGATGTAGCTGCGGGCATCGTTACCCTGGACGAGAATCAACCGATGGCCCCGTGTCTTAATGCACTGACGTCAACCTCACGGCTGTCGTCGGCTAAAGGGGCGCAAATCTTGTCGGTGGCCTGTTTTTCATAAGGAAAAACAGCGCCTGAAGGTGGAATAGCTATAGAAAATTCAGAAATCCACACATCCCAGTCTGTCGTCCAGGCTGCAACCCGCAGCCCGCTAAGTGCCTGATTTAACATTACGTCTTACGCCATTGCTGCGTGTCCGTTCAATCCGGCAAAATGACTTATTTCGCTCTTTTTTCCTGCCTGAATTTTTCCAGGGCAGAAACCCCTGCATTATTCCATTGCTCACTCACATATAGCAAGGCGACTTTTGCCGAGCTGTGAAGTTTGTGCATCCTTAACCTGTTCATTTGCAGGGCTTAACATCGCATCGGTGAAAAAGTCATCATTATGACCTTTTGTCCGCGCGACAAAGAGAGAGTTAAGCACAGAAAAAGGGGTGGCGCTATCCAGGGACACTATTTAGAATCGCCGCCATGAAAACAGAGAATCCCGGCGTACTTTATGTCGCCATTACGGCTGAAAATGCCGAACAACGTATTGATAACTTTTTGCGCACTCAGCTCAAGGGCGTGCCGAAAAGTATGATTTATCGCATCTTGCGTAAAGGCGAGGTGCGCGTGAATAAAGGACGCGTGAAACCCGAGTATAAGCTGCAGGTGGGGGATGAAGTGCGCATTCCGCCAGTGCGTGTGGCCGAGCGTGAAGAGCAGGCGGTATCACCGAAACTCGATAAGGTTGCCGCGCTGGCGAATGCCATCCTGTATGAGGACGATCATCTACTGGTGCTGAACAAGCCATCAGGTACCGCCGTACACGGGGGGAGCGGTCTTAGCTTTGGTGTAATTGAAGGTCTGCGCGCGCTGCGTCCTGAAGCCCGTTTCCTCGAACTGGTACATCGTCTTGACCGCGACACTTCCGGTATTTTGCTGGTGGCAAAAAAACGTTCTGCGCTGCGTTCGCTGCATGAGCAGTTACGTGAAAAGGGCATGCAGAAAGATTATCTGGCGCTGGTGCGCGGTGACTGGCCTTCACATTTGAAAGCGGTGCAGGCACCGTTGCTGAAAAATATTTTGCAAAGCGGTGAGCGCGTGGTGCGTGTCAGTGCGGAAGGCAAGCCCTCCGAGACCCGTTTCAAAGTGGAAGAGCGTTTTGGTTTCGCCACTCTGGTAAAAGCCAGTCCGGTGACCGGGCGCACGCACCAGATCCGTGTGCACACGCTGCATGGTGGCCATCCTATCGCTTTTGACGATCGCTATGGCGATCGGGACTTTGATCGTCAGCTCGCGTCAACGGGCCTGGCGCGGTTGTTCCTGCATGCTGCAGCGCTGACCTTTACCCATCCGAATACCGGGGAAGTCCTGCGAATGGAAGCGCCGCTGGATAATGCGCTGAAACACTGCCTGGCGCAGTTGCGTCAGAAAAAAGCCTGATTTTCCGGGCATCAACCCAGCGCGTTGATGCCCACTTTGATCAGCATCTTATTTAACGCTATCAGCGGTAATCTAATCAGCGTATTGGGATCGCGCCCCTCCAGCCACTCAAACAAGCAAATCCCCATACCTTCGCTTTTAAAGCTGCCCGCACAATTCAACGGCTGCTCTTTTTCCACATAGTGACGAATTTCTGCCTGACTTAAATGACGGAAATGTACGTTGAACGGTTCACAAACCACCTGCTGTTGTGCCGTTTGTGGCTGAATCAAGGCGAGCCCGGTATAAAACGTAATCACTTTGCCACTGGCCGCAGCCAGTTGCCGGCAGGCATTCTCCACCGTATGCGGTTTTCCGGTGATGTTGCCATCAAGCACGCAGACCTGATCGGAACCAATAATCCAGCTTTGTGGAAACCGAGCGGCTAGCGCCTGGGCTTTTGCCAGTGCTAAGCGTTGCACTAACTGCGGTGCGGTTTCGTTCGGTTGCGGCGTCTCATCGCAATCGGGCGCAACGGCAATAAAAGGCAGGCCAAGCTTGCTCAGCAAGGCCTGACGGAATGGGGAAGTGGAGGCAAGAATTAACGGTGTCATGATTTTTTTTCAGAATAGATAGCGTAAAGATGACAGGCATTTTAAACTATGCGCCGCACTGGATGCGACTAACGGGTGAAAGATGCTGTAAACCGGCCTTTTTCTTTGACTCTATGACGTTACAAAGTTAATATGCGCGCCCTATGCAAAAGGTAAAATTACCCCTGACGATCGATCTGGCCCGCGCCGCGCAAAAGCGCCTTGATTACCAAGGTGTGTATGCACCTGAATTGGTGGCGCGCCTGGCCGAAACGGTCGTGAGTGTGGACAGTGATGTGGAATGCACCATGTCGTTTGCGATTGACAACCAGCGCTTAGCGGTTCTGCAAGGAACAGCTGATGTGCAGGTGACATTGTCGTGTCAACGCTGCAACCAGTCATTCCCGCATGCTGTCCACGTAAGCTATTGCTTCAGTCCTGTCTCTTCTGATGAGCAGGCCGAGGCACTGCCGGAAGCTTACGAGCCAGTTGATATCAATGATTTCGGCGAAATCGACTTGCTGGCAGTTATCGAAGATGAACTCATCCTCGCGCTGCCTGTAGTTCCGGTGCATGATTCTGAACACTGTGAAGTGTCCGACGCGGACATGGTATTTGGCAAGTTGCCTGAAGAGGCAGAAAAACCAAATCCCTTTGCCGTATTAGCCAGTTTAAAGCGTAAGTAATAGGAGTAAGGTCCATGGCCGTACAACAGAATAAACCAACCCGTTCTAAGCGTGGTATGCGTCGTTCGCACGATGCGCTGACCACCGCAGCTCTGTCAGTAGATAAAGTTTCTGGTGAAACTCATCTGCGTCACCATATCACTGCGGATGGTTACTACCGCGGTCGCAAGGTTATCACCAAGTAATTCTTTGCGGTTACGCAAGGCGATACCTTGACACGTTTGACCCTGGCAGTTGATGCCATGGGCGGGGATTTCGGTCCCTGCGTGACAGTGCCTGCATCCTTGCAGGCACTGGCCTCTCATACGAATCTGGTTCTTCTTCTGGTCGGTGATCCCGACATCATCTCGTCATTTCTTGCCAAAGCGGATTCCTCGTTACTGGGGCGTGTGCAGGTGATCCCTGCCGAATCGGTTATTGCAAGTGATGCCAAGCCTTCACAAGCCATTCGAAACAGCCGCGGCAGCTCGATGCGTGTGGCACTCGAGCTGGTGAAAGAGGGTAACGCGCAAGCCTGCATCAGTGCAGGCAATACCGGCGCGTTAATGGGGCTGGCAAAAATGTTATTGAAGCCGCTGGATGGCATTGAGCGTCCGGCGCTGATGACCGTTCTGCCGCATCAGCAGCAGGGTAAAACGGTGGTGCTGGATCTCGGCGCTAATGTGGAATCGGATAGCGATATGTTGGTGCAGTTTGCCATCATGGGCGCTGTCATGGCCGAGGAAGTGCTGGAAATCGACAGACCGCGTGTCGCGCTGCTCAACATTGGGCAGGAAGAGACCAAGGGGCTGGAAACGATTCGCACAGCATCTACGGTTCTGCGGGATACGCCGCAAATCAACTATATTGGTTATCTTGAGGGGAATGATCTCCTCACCGGCAAGACGGATGTGCTGGTCTGTGATGGCTTCGTGGGAAACGTCACGCTTAAAACCATGGAAGGCGTGGTAAGAATGTTTCTTTCTCTGCTCAAGTCGTCAGAGGATGGGAAAAAACGGGCGTGGTGGTTGAAATGGGTAGGGCGCTGGCTGCAAAAGCGTCTGGCTAAACGTTTCGGCCATCTCAACCCCGACCAGTACAATGGCGCTTGTCTGTTAGGATTGCGCGGAACAGTGATCAAAAGCCACGGTGCGGCGAATCAACGTGCGTTTGCCGTGGCGATAGAGCAGGCAGAGCAGGCGGTGCGCAGGCAAGTCCCAGAGAGGATTGCGGCGCGCCTTGACGCTGTATTAGCCAGGAGTGACAAAGCGTAGATGTTTACCAAAATTATCGGTACGGGCAGCTATTTGCCTGAGCAGGTTCGCTCCAATGCGGATCTGGAAAAAATGGTGGAGACTTCGGACGAGTGGATTGTCACGCGTACCGGTATCCGTGAGCGCCGTATTGCCGCGCCAGATGAAACGGTTGCCACTATGGGCTTTGCGGCTGCACAGCGCGCGCTGGAAATGGCAGGCGTTGCGGCCAGCGATGTGGGTCTGATTATTGTGGCAACCACCTCTTCCAGCCATGCCTTCCCAAGTTCAGCGTGCATGATCCAGCAGATGCTGGAGATCAATGACTGCGCTTCTTTCGATCTGGCCGCTGCATGTGCAGGTTTCACCTATGCACTTAGCGTTGCCGATCAGTACATCAAAAACGGTGTGGTCAAACACGCGCTGGTGATCGGTGCGGACGTCTTAGCCCGCACCCTCGATCCTAACGATCGTGGCACTATCATCCTGTTTGGTGACGGCGCTGGCGCTGTGGTGCTGGGGCAAAGTGAAGAGCCCGGTATCCTGTCAACGCATCTGCATGCTGACGGTCGTTATGGCAAGCTGTTGACACTGCCGTATCAGGATCGTGAACATCAGGATGAGCCAGCCTATCTCACGATGGCCGGTAATGAAGTCTTTAAAGTTGCTGTGACCGAGCTTGCCCATATCGTGGACGAGACGCTGCAAGCCAACAACCTTGATCGCGAAATGCTCGACTGGCTGGTGCCGCATCAGGCGAACCTGCGCATTATCAGCGCAACAGCCAGAAAGCTCGGCATGGGCATGGAAAAAGTGGTGGTGACGCTGGATCGTCATGGCAACACTTCAGCGGCTTCGGTGCCAAGTGCACTGGATGAAGCGGTGCGAGATGGCCGTATCAAGCCTGGCCAACTGATTTTGCTGGAAGCCTTTGGTGGCGGTTTCACCTGGGGTTCTGCGCTGGTTCGCTTTTGATTGACAGGAACGACAGATGACACAATTTGCTTTTGTTTTCCCAGGACAGGGCTCACAGACCGTCGGCATGCTGGCCGATCTGGCTGTGGAAAACCCGCAGGTTGAAGCCACTTTCCGTGAAGCTTCTGACGCACTGGGATATGACTTATGGCAGTTGGTACAACAAGGTCCAGCTGAAGAACTGAATAAGACCTGGCAGACGCAACCTGCGTTGCTGGCAGCCTCCGTCGCGATTTATCGCGTCTGGCAGAGCAAAAATGGCCCGCAGCCTGCGCTGATGGCCGGCCATAGCCTGGGTGAATACTCTGCGCTGGTATGTGCTGGCGTACTGAACTTTGCGGACGCAATCAAGTTAGTCGAATTACGCGGCAAACTGATGCAGGAAGCGGTTCCTGAAGGGACCGGTGCCATGCAGGCAATCATCGGGCTTGATGATGAGTCTATCCGTAAAGCGTGCGAAGAAAGCGCGCAAGGTCAGGTGGTTTCGCCGGTGAACTTCAATTCGCCAGGCCAGGTGGTTATCGCGGGTAACAAAGAAGCGGTTGAGCGTGCAGGTGCTGCCTGTAAAGCGGCCGGTGCCAAGCGTGCGTTGCCATTACCTGTGAGCGTTCCTTCGCATTGCGCGTTGATGAAGCCTGCAGCAGATAAACTGGCTGTGGCACTGGAAAACATCACTTTCAATGCACCGACTGTGCCTGTCGTCAATAACGTAGACGTCAAGTGTGAAACCGATGCCGCTGCGATTCGCAGTGCACTGGTTCGCCAGTTGTATAGCCCGGTGCGCTGGACCGAAGCCGTTGAGGTTATTGCCACCCAAGGCGTTGGCCAGTTGTTGGAGATCGGTCCAGGTAAAGTCCTGACCGGTCTGACCAAACGTATTGTGGATAGCCTGACCGCTGCAGCCGTGAACGATTCTGCGTCACTCTCTGCTGCGCTTACACAGGAATAAGAGGAAAAACATGAGCTTTGAAGGTAAAGTAGCGCTGGTGACTGGCGCAAGCCGCGGCATTGGCCGTGCAATCGCGGAAACGCTGGTTGCGCGTGGTGCGAAAGTGGTGGGAACCGCCACCAGCGAAAGCGGTGCGGAAGCAATCAGTGCTTACCTCGGCGATAACGGCAAAGGTCTGCTGTTGAACGTGACCGATGCGGCCTCTATTGAGAGCGTGCTCGAGAAAGTTCGCGCTGAATTTGGCGAAGTGGACATTTTAGTCAATAATGCAGGCATTACGCGTGATAATCTGTTGATGCGCATGAAGGACGATGAGTGGGCGGATATCCTCGATACCAACCTGACATCAGTCTTCCGTCTTTCTAAGGCGGTTATGCGTGCCATGATGAAAAAACGCGTGGGCCGTATCATTACCATCGGTTCTGTAGTTGGAACCATGGGTAACGCGGGTCAAACAAACTATGCGGCAGCAAAAGCAGGTTTGATTGGCTTTAGCAAATCACTGGCGCGAGAAGTCGCGTCACGTGGCATTACCGTAAACGTCGTGGCTCCGGGCTTTATTGAGACGGACATGACGCGTGCACTGAACGAAGATCAGCGCTCGGGCATTTTGGCAGAAGTGCCGGCAGGTCGTTTAGGCGACCCGCAGGAGATTGCCAATGCTGTTGCATTCTTAGCCTCTGACGAAGCCTCTTACATCACGGGTGAGACGCTCCACGTCAATGGCGGCATGTACATGGTCTGATAATCACGAAAACATTTGCATTATCTGCGGTAAACACCGCAGAATAGCGCAAAATCGTGGTTCGACCAGCCGGGATTTTGTTGCATCTTTTTCAACATTTTATACACTACGAAAACCATCGCGAAAGCGAGTTTTGATAGGAAATTAAATAGTATGAGCGATATCGAACAACGCGTTAAGAAAATCGTAGCTGAGCAGCTGGGTGTTAAAGAAGACGAAGTGATTAACACTGCTTCTTTCGTTGAAGACCTGGGTGCAGATTCTCTTGACACCGTTGAGCTGGTAATGGCTCTGGAAGAAGAGTTTGATACTGAAATTCCAGACGAAGAAGCTGAGAAAATCACTACCGTTCAGGCAGCGATCGATTACATCAATAGCCACCAAGGCTAATGAATATCTTCAGGCGGTCACCTCGACCGCCTGAGTTTTATGTTTGCCCCACATAGCGTTATTTTTTCCCTCCCTGGAGGACGTACGTGTCTAAGCGTCGTGTAGTTGTGACTGGTCTTGGCATGTTGTCTCCTGTCGGCAATACCGTAGAGTCTACCTGGAGTGCTCTCCTTGCCGGTCAGAGCGGCATCAGCCTGATCGACCATTTTGATACTAGTGCCTACGCAACACGCTTTGCGGGCTTAGTAAGAGATTTTAATTGCGATGAATTCATCTCGCGCAAAGATCAGCGCAAGATGGATGACTTCATCCAATACGGCATTGTGGCTGGTATTCAGGCTATGGCGGACTCCGGTCTGGTCGTGACTGATGAGAATGCCGGTCGCATCGGCGCAGCTATCGGTTCCGGCATCGGCGGACTGGGTTTAATTGAAGACAACCACAGTTCACTGGTTAACGGCGGTCCGCGCAAAATCAGCCCGTTCTTTGTTCCTTCTACCATTGTTAACATGGTGGCAGGTCACCTGACCATCATGTACGGTCTGAAAGGTCCAAGCATTTCTATTGCAACCGCTTGTACTTCAGGCGTGCATAACATTGGTCATGCTGCGCGTATCATTGCGTACAACGACGCCGATGTCATGCTGGCCGGTGGTGCTGAAAAAGCCAGTACCCCGCTGGGTGTGGGTGGCTTTGGTGCTGCACGTGCGCTCTCAACCAATAACGATAATCCGCAGGCGGCAAGCCGTCCGTGGGATAAAGACCGTGATGGTTTCGTATTGGGCGATGGTGCAGGCATTGTGGTGCTGGAAGAGTACGAGCATGCGAAAAAGCGCGGTGCGAAAATTTATGCTGAAATCATCGGTTTCGGCATGAGCAGCGATGCTTACCACATGACGTCTCCACCGGAGGACGGTTCAGGTGCTGCAGCAGCGATGGTGAATGCATTGCGTGACGCGCAGCTGAATGCTGAACAGATTGGCTACGTCAACGCGCATGGCACCTCAACGCCAGCGGGTGACAAAGCTGAAGCTCAGGCGGTCAAGTCTGTATTTGGTGCAGCGGCTCACAGCGTGATGGTGAGTTCTACCAAATCCATGACTGGGCACCTGCTGGGTGCAGCAGGCGCGGTAGAAGCGATTTATTCGATTCTGGCGCTGCGCGACCAGGCGGTTCCGCCAACCATCAACCTGGATAACCCAGATGAAGGTTGTGACCTCGACTTCGTGCCGCATACAGCACGTCAGGTGAGCGGACTGGAGTACACGCTGTGTAACTCCTTTGGATTTGGCGGCACCAACGGCTCGCTGATCTTCCGCAAGGTCTAAGTTTTACCCAGCCAAACAGAGGCCCGCAATGCGGGCCTTTTTTATATTTTGTCACGCAGTGGCGTGGATTCTTACCGCTGTCAGTGGTATTCAGACTGGCAGGGTAGCCAAAGGTGAGCGGTATGTGGATAAACGGCGTAGAGCAGTTCGAACTTTCTGCGCGCGATCGCGCGGTGCAGTTTGGTGATGGCTGTTTTACCACTGCTGCGGTAGTGGCAGGCAAGATACAACTGCTGAACGCCCATTTGCAGCGATTGCAGGAAGGCTGTGAGCGTTTATTCATTCCCTTACCGGATATGGCGCAGCTGGCCGAGGAGATGCAGCATGCCGCCAATGGTCAAACCCAGTCCGTTTTAAAAGTGATTCTGACGCCAGGCGCCGGTGGTCGGGGATATAGCCGAGCCGGTTGCACAACCCCGACACGCATCCTCTCCCTCTCTCCGTGGCCGCAACACTACGCCACTTTGCAGCAGCAGGGTGCAGCGCTTATAACCAGCCCCGTGAGACTGGCGCGCAATCCACTGCTCGCCGGCCTCAAACATCTTAACCGTCTGGAACAGGTGCTGATCCGTCAGCAGCTTGACCACACCGATGCTGATGAGGCGCTGGTGCTTGACACTGCAGGGACGGTGGTGGAATGCTGTGCGGCCAATTTATTCTGGCGCAAAGGTGATCAGGTTTTCACGCCGCGTCTTGAGCAAGCGGGTGTCGATGGCATTATGCGCCGTTATCTGATGGCGCAGATAGCGTCGGAAGGCCAGGCTTGTCAGTTGATTGAAGGAAGCAGGGAGGATGTGCTGAACGCCGATGAAGTGGTGATCTGCAATGCCCTGATGCCGGTTTTACCTGTGCGGAAAATTGACGATGTTTCGTTCACCGCACGCACGCTGTACCAGCAGCTGTATAACAGTTGCCAGAAGATGGAAGCATCATGACCCGAATGAAAAAAATACTCGCCAGCGCTGTGGCGATTGCCGGCCTCGCGGCGGCATTGAGTTATTGGCAGATTGAACGTTTTGCCGATACCCCTTTGACCATTAATCAGGAAACGATCTACACATTGCCCGCGGGTAGTGGTCGGGTCGTGCTGGAAGCGCAACTGGAAAGCCAGCACATCATTCCGGAAAGTATCTGGTTTGGGCCGCTTTTGAAACTTGAGCCTGAACTCGCGAAGTTCAAAGCCGGCACCTACCGACTGGAAAGCAATATGACGGTAAGACAGCTGTTGCAGTTACTGGCCAGCGGTAAAGAAGCGCAATTTCCGGTGCGGTTTGTCGAGGGCTCGCGCCTGAAGGAGTGGTTGGCCGAACTGCGTCAAGCGCCCTATATCAAACATACGCTAACTGACGATCAGTTTGCGACTGTCGCCGCTGCGCTGAAAATGGATGCAAATCAGCTTGAAGGCGCTTTCTATCCCGACACCTATTTGTATACAGCTAACACCAGTGATATATCGCTGCTGGAGCGGGCACACACGCGCATGAATAAACTGGTGGATGAGATCTGGCAGGGGCGGATGGACAATCTGCCTTATAAAAATGAGCAAGATCTGGTCACCATGGCCTCGATTATCGAAAAAGAGACCGGCGTGACGGAAGAGCGCGCGCGCGTTGCCTCGGTATTTATTAATCGCTTGCGCACCGGCATGAAGCTGCAAACCGACCCTACCGTGATTTACGGTATGGGTGATAACTACACCGGTACGATTACGCGTAAAGACCTCGAAACGCCGACCGATTACAATACCTACACGATTAGCGGATTGCCGCCAGGTCCTATCGCGATGCCAGGCCGAGCCTCGCTGGAAGCGGCGGCGCATCCAGAAAAAACCAACTATCTCTATTTTGTCGCGGATGGCAAAGGCGGACATACCTTTACCACCAATCTCGCCAGCCATAATAAAGCGGTGCAGGTCTATCGGCTGGCTATGAAGGAAAAAAATGAAAAGTAAGTTTATCGTCATTGAAGGCCTTGAAGGTGCGGGCAAAACCACTGCGCGTGATGCTATCGTGGCGGTGCTGCATGAGCAGGGTATCGACGATGTGGTGTTCACTCGTGAGCCTGGCGGCACGCCGCTGGCTGAACAATTGCGTGTACTGGTGAAGCAGGGAATAGATGGCGAACAGGTGACTGACAAAGCTGAACTGTTGATGCTGTATGCCGCCCGTGTTCAATTGGTCGAGAACGTGATTAAGCCTGCGTTAGCGCGTGGCGCCTGGGTGGTTGGTGACCGTCACGACCTCTCATCCCAGGCTTACCAGGGCGGTGGACGTGGCCTGGATACGCAGTTGATGACCACCCTGCGTGATGCGGTATTGGGCGACTTCCGTCCGGACTTGACCCTCTACCTGGATGTGACACCGGAAATTGGCCTGCAACGTGCGCGTGCTCGCGGGGAACTCGATCGTATTGAGCAGGAATCACTGCGTTTCTTTGAACGCACACGTGACCGTTATCTGGCGTTGGCTGCCAGCGATGACACCATTTTAACCATTGATGCCACACAAAATATTGCAGAAGTGACATCGTCACTTAAATCAGCGCTACAAAAATGGCTGGCAGGTCAGGCGGCATGAACTGGTATCCGTGGCTGAATCAGCCCTATCGGCAGATTATCAGCCGTCATCAAAGCGGTCAGGCACACCATGCCTTGCTGATACAGGCCATTAATGGCATGGGTGACGATGCGTTAGTCTGGGGTGTTAGCCGCTGGTTAATGTGCCAACATCCGGAAGGCTTGAAGAGTTGCGGCCATTGCCACGGCTGCCAGCTGATGCAGGCGCAGACGCATCCTGACTGGTATCGTCTGGAAGCAGAAAAAGGCAAATCTTCACTGGGTATTGATGCGGTACGTGACGTCACCGAGAAGCTCTACCATTTTGCTCAGCAGGGCGGAGCAAAGATTGTCTGGTTGCCGGATGCGGCGCAGCTCACTGAAGCCGCCGCCAATGCGTTGTTGAAAACGCTGGAAGAGCCTCCTGCCAACTGCTGGTTTTTCCTCAGCGTCCGTGAGCCATCACGTTTGCTGGCGACCTTGCGCAGCCGCTGCATGACATGGCATCTTTCCCCGCCGGAAGAGTTGCCCAGTTTGCAATGGCTGCAGAAACAGCTGCCGCAATCCGAGCCAGTACTGCGAGCCGCTCTGCGCTTGAGCAATGGCGCACCTGCTGCGGCGTTGACCCTGCTGCAGCCTGAGCGTTGGCAGGCACGTGAGAAGCTGTGTGAAACCTTGCTCAGCGCGTTGAACCGCGATGTACTGCAACTGCTGCCCGCGCTGAACAGCGACGATGTGGCAGAGCGCCTCAGCTGGCTGATTTCATTACTGGTGGATGCCATGAAAGTGCAGCAGGGTGCCAGCAACTGGTTAAGCAACGGCGACCATCCTGAGGTCGTATCGCAACTGGCTCAGCAGCTTAACAGCAGTGCGCTCAACGCCAGCGCCCAGCAGTGGATGCAGTGTCGTGAGCAACTGTTGCATGTCGCCGCCCTGAACCGTGAACTGATTTTGACCGATCGCCTGTTAGCCTGGGGACGCTTAATGTCGCCCATGGCGGTCGGCTAAGCGTAAAAGAGAGAAGTATGTTTATTGTTGATTCGCACTGCCATCTTGATGGCCTGGACTATGAGAAGCAGCATCGCGATCTGGACGATGTGATCGCCAAAGCCGCCGCGCGTGACGTGAAGTTTATGCTGGCGATTGCCACCACGCTGCCGGATTACTACAAGATCAAGCAATTGGTCGGCGACAGGGAAAACATCGCCCTGGCGTGCGGCGTGCATCCGTTAAATCAGGAAGCACCGTACGATGTCGAAGAGTTTCGTCGACTGGCAGCTGAAGAGCAGGTGATTGCACTGGGCGAAACCGGGCTGGATTACTTCTATCAGCAGGAGACCAAAGCGCAGCAGCAAGCCTCGTTCCGTGAACACATCCGTACAGGCATCGCGCTGAATAAGCCGATCATCGTACATACCCGTGATGCACGTGAAGACACGCTGGCAATCCTGCGTGAAGAGCAGGTGGAAAAATGTGGTGGCGTTCTGCACTGCTTTACTGAAGATAAAGAGACTGCGGCGCAGTTGCTGGATATGGGCTTTTATATCTCCTTCTCCGGCATTTTGACCTTCCGCAATGCTGAGCAGATTCGTGATGCCGCGCGTTATGTGCCGCTGGATCGCATGCTGGTCGAGACTGACTCGCCGTATCTGGCGCCGGTTCCGCATCGTGGCAAAGAAAACCAGCCAGCCTTTACACGTGATGTCGCGGATTATATGGCTGTACTGAAGGGTGTGGATATCGAAACGCTGGCTGCAGCGACCACAGAAAACTTCTCGCGTCTGTTCCATGTCCCGATGAGCCGTCTCGGCGGCTAATCCGCTTTATTTTAAACTCCGTATTAATTCTATAATCACTGACCTGTGCGGCATATAACGCGGCACGGGCAGTGATTTATTGCTGTTTCTCCAGGCAATTCAGTCAAAAACAACAGAAAGCAAGCGTTCGTCTTGAGCGAAACGTGATAGCCGTCAAAGTAACAAATATCGATTTATTTTACCCTTCGTAATAAATCAAAAGACGCTCAGCGTCACCCCGGTGAAGGATCCTCCCCCTTTGCCAGCGCACTGCGCAAATATGCACTCATACTCAGGAGCTTTTATGTTCAAGAACGCATTTGCGAACCTGCAAAAAGTAGGTAAATCGCTGATGTTGCCGGTATCGGTTTTGCCGATTGCCGGTATTTTATTAGGTGTTGGTTCGGCTAACTTCAGCTGGTTGCCTGCTGTCGTTTCACATGTCATGGCGGAGGCGGGTGGTTCCGTGTTCGCCAACATGCCGCTGATCTTTGCGATTGGCGTGGCGCTCGGTTTTACCAATAACGATGGCGTATCGGCGCTGGCTTCCGTGGTGGCTTACGGCATCATGGTGAAAACCATGGCGGTGGTTGCACCACTGGTGTTGCACTTACCGCCAGCGGAAATTGAGGCCAAACACCTTGCCGATACCGGGGTATTAGGCGGGATCATTGCCGGCTCCATCGCCGCGTATATGTTTAACCGTTTCTACCGTATCAAGCTGCCTGAATATCTTGGCTTCTTTGCGGGCAAGCGTTTTGTGCCGATCATTTCCGGTCTGACCGCGATTTTCACTGGCATCGTGTTGTCCTTTATCTGGCCACCGATTGGTACCGCGATTCAGGATTTCTCCCAGTGGGCGGCTTATCAGAACCCGGTGGTGGCGTTCGGCATTTACGGTGTCGTTGAGCGTTCGCTGGTGCCGTTTGGTCTGCACCATATCTGGAACGTGCCTTTCCAGATGCAGATTGGTGAGTTCACCAACGCCGCAGGTCAGGTATTCCACGGTGATATCCCACGCTATATGGCGGGCGATCCAACCGCAGGTAAACTCTCTGGCGGCTTCCTGTTCAAAATGTACGGTCTGCCTGCGGCCGCGATTGCTATCTGGCACTCGGCTAAGCCGGAAAACCGCGCCAAAGTGGGCGGCATTATGATTTCCGCCGCGCTGACCTCGTTCCTGACTGGTATTACTGAACCGATCGAGTTTTCGTTCATGTTTGTGGCGCCGATTTTGTATGTGATCCATGCAATTCTGGCGGGTCTGGCATTCCCAATCTGTATTCTGCTGGGCATGCGTGATGGCACCAGCTTCTCACACGGTCTGATTGACTTTGTGGTGCTGAGCGGTAACAGCAGCAAGATCTGGTTGTTCCCGATTGTCGGTATCATTTACGGCCTGATTTATTACACCGTTTTCCGTGTGTTGATTGTGAAGCTGAATCTGAAAACACCTGGACGTGAGGACACTGCAATGGAGCAGAGCAGCGCTACTGGTAGCGAGATGGCAGGCAAACTGGTGACTGCATTTGGTGGTAAAGAGAACATTACCAATCTTGATGCCTGTATTACGCGTCTGCGTGTGAGTGTCGCGGATGTGGCAAAAGTGAATCAAACTGAACTGAAAAACCTCGGCGCGCGTGGCGTGGTGGTGGCAGGTTCCGGTGTTCAGGCGATTTTCGGGACCAAGTCCGATAACCTGAAAACTGAGATGGATGATTATATTCGTAATATGTAAAGGCTTGGGCTCGGCCTGAGGTCAAGGTCAAGGTCAAGGTCAAGGTCAAGGTCAAGGCAGAGGCCGAGCCTGTGCGATGAAGCGGCGGCAGATCGTAAAGACGCCATAAACCATCCCTGGGGCTCGGCCCGCGACATCCCTGTCGCGGGACGCTTTACTCCTCTGCCGCCGCTTCCTCGCACCTCACTTTTGGTGCTGTATTGGAAAAAAACCTCGTTGTTTACTCAACTTAACAGACGCATCGCCAGAAATTAGGGTATCGGTGTTAGCGGTATTGGGTGGTCACGCTATGTTTCACTGCCCATGGTTGCTGACTCGGAATGCTTTATACGTCTGCCGCCGTTTACTCCCACTTCAACGTGATTGCGGTTACAAATAAACCCGCAGATACTCCGTCAGACACAGAAGCGCCATCGCCTGACCATAGGGCATCGACGTCAGCGGTACCTGGCGGTAATACTCCAAATCGCTGCCCATTGCGGTGCCAAACGACACCTGTTTTAACTCCCCGTCTTCATCAATATTGGCGATCACGCCACGCAAGGCTTTTTCCGCCATCGGGCGATACTCGTCAGACAAATACCGTTTACGCACCGCTTTGAGAATTCCATAAGCGAATCCCGCCGTGGCAGACGCTTCCGGATAGCTTTGTGGATCGTCGAGTAGGGTATGCCAGAGACCGCTGCTGTGCTGACAAGCGGCTAATGCCTTTACCTGACTGGCCAATACCTGCTGCAGGAAACGACGCGTGGCATGTTGTTCCGGCCAGTTCATCATTTCGAGGAAATCCGGGATCACGATGGTCAGCCAACTATTGCCTCGTGCCCAGCGGGCATTAGCAAAATTGTGTCGGCCAGCGAAGGTCCAGCCGTGGAACCACAAACCGGTTTGACGATCCATCAGGTATTGAGTGTGGATCAGGAATTGATAGCTGGCTTCTTCAACAAACTCCGGGCGATCGAGTAACTGGCCGATCTTCGCCAGCGCCATCACGCTCATCATTAAGGTGTCGTCCCACAGCTGCTGGGTATTTTCGTTGTTGTAAACGATGTGCTGCAGACCGCCTTGCTCAGTGCGCGGCATTTCATACATCACCCACTCAGCCCAGCGTTCCAGCACCGGCCGCCATGCTGCATGACCGGTCTCTTCATAACGATAAGCCAGCGTCAGGAACGGGCATACCGTGTTCACGTTCTTTGTCGGTGTGCCTTCTGCTAAGCGCGCGCTAAACCAGTCATCGATAATCTTCAGGGTTGCCTGATCGCCCGTCTGCTGGGTGTAATGCAGCATGCCATACAGCCCGATGCCGTGCGTCCATTCCCAGCCAGCCCAACCCTTAGTGTCAATGACGCGGCCATCATCCAGCCGCAGCAAAAACTCGCCGCTGTGATCGGTGATATTGACCAGATTGTCAGTGAGTTTGTGGATGAGTTGCACTAATTCACTGCGTGGCAACAGGTATTCAGGCTGGCACAACAAGGCGCTGTGTTTTACAGGAAATACAGTCATGGTTCATTCCTATCGTTAATCAGGGTAGGGAGAGGGTGAAGCGAGTCGCGTTGTGTGGTCAGCGCGGGCGCTGCGGGCTTGTTACGGTTGAGGTAACCGACGTTGTTGTTGCCCCATAAGTTTTCATACGGCATACCCGCCAGGGTTTCGACGATGGTGCGCGCCTGCGGTGTTATACGTTCCGGGACCACACGGCCCGCTTCACGCATCTTCAGCGTCTCTTCGCGCAGAACAGTGTGGGTATGCAGATTCAGTTTGAAGCGCAGCGACACAATAAAGCCGCAGATCAGCACGCCAACGGTGCCGACGCTGAGGATCAGCAGAATGGTATGGCCCACCGCAGGAATCTGTTCAGTTTTACCGGAGGTGAAACCCGCCAGCTGCAACATGATGCCAACGATCATCACGGCACCGGCCTGCGAGGCTTTACGCGTCAATGTCATGATCCCGGCGAATATGCCTTCACGTCGCTGTCCGGTGATCACTTCATCGACATCGGCGATATAGGTGTAGGTATTCCACGGCACGTAGTTGATGCCGCCACGTCCTAAACCGGCGAAGGCCGAGATCAGCACTAACAGCGCGAAGTTATCGTTCATCCCGCTGTACCACAGTCCAGCGTAGGAGAGGGCGCTGAGGCCAAACAGCATCACCACCAGACGATAGGCTGGGGCCGGTCCGAGGCGTATACACAACGGGATCATTGCCATCACCGCTATAAATTGCAGCACCGCCATCGTTCCCATCAGGCTGGAAGCGATTTGCGCGCTCTGCATCAGTACAAACACCACGTACCAGGTAAATACCGCATTAAACACGTCCTGAGCGATGTAACCGCCCAGATACATGCCAAGATGCTGGCGAAAGATACGGATGCGCAGCGTGGAGGCGAGCTCGATATACAGTCGTTTCAGGCTTTGGAACAGCGAGAGTTGCGTCTTTTCTTCTTCAGCCCGACGTGACTCGGCGGAAAAATCCTCCGGTGCGCGTTCCCAGGTGAAGCGCCACACCAGGAATAGCACCAGCGCACAGATGACCGAGAACACCAGGCTGGCATAAAAGAAGGAGATGGGATTCTCTTTGCCAAACCAGCCAATCAGGATGCCTGGCAGGAAGGCGGCCAGAATCGATGACAGTTGTGCCAGCGCGATACGCGCGCCGGAGAAGCGGGTCTTTTGTTTAAAGTCGTCGGTCATCTCCGGCACCAGCGTTTCGTACGGCACCAGAATCATGGTGTAGACCATATCGAACAGCAGATAGGTCAGCAGATACCACCAGAAACTCATGTCGCCGATCCACATCAGGCTATAGCTAAAAACACACGGAATACCGAGCAGGATAAAGAACTTGCGGCGACCGAAGCGTTTGCCAAGCCAGGTGGATCCGAAGTTATCGGTGAGAAAACCCATCAGCGGGCTGACGACCGCATCCAGCACGCGGGCAGCAGCAAAAATAAAGGTGGCTTCAATCGGCGAAAGCCCACAGAAGGTAGTGTAGAAATAGAGCAACCAGGCGGCGGTAAGCGCCGTGGTGCCGGCGCCGAGGAAATCCCCGGAACCGTAAGCCAGATAATGGCCCAGACTAATTTTACGAGACTGCATGGCAGGTTCTCCTTGAAATCGACGGATGACACATCCCTCATTACTCCGTACTGCTTGCCCGGATTGGATAGAAAGTAGAGCGCGGTGCAGCGGCAAACCTTCGCAATTTGGCAAGGCCTGATGGTTTTGTGGCAAAAACACAAAGAAACTGGCGTGATAACTCTAATTTATAAAACAGCGTTTCATTTTGGTGGGCTGCGATGACGTAAATTTGAGAGGGAGAGCACAGCAATGCTGTCTGGGAGATGAAATGGCGTAAAGGCAGCCATTTAACAGAAGAAAAGTGGTACTGAGGTTGAAAGCAAACGAATTCCTCGCGCATACTGCCTGACTGAACTCAGGCTTAAGGAAATGCACCATGGCTGAAGAAACCATTTTCAGTAAAATCATTCGTCGCGAAATCCCCGCCGACGTGGTTTATCAGGACGAACTGGTCACCGCCTTCCGCGACATCGCGCCTAAAGCGCCAACGCACATTCTGATTATCCCTAATGTATTGATCCCCACCGCCAATGACGTGCAGGAAGCACACGAGCATGCGTTGGGCCGTATGATTACCGTGGCGGCGAAAATCGCGAAACAGGAAGGGATTGCCGAGGATGGCTATCGTCTGATCATGAACTGTAATCGTCATGGTGGTCAGGAGGTTTATCATATTCATATGCACCTGGTCGGCGGTCAGCCGCTGGGTCCGATGCTGTCTATCTAACCTCAGGCGGACCTTGTGATGCGTCAATGGCTGAGTGGCCTGCTGTTGCTGACCCTTGTCGGGTGCAGCAGTGACAAACCGATGATCAACACCTCGCAATCGCTGGTGATGGAGTCTTCCGTGCTTTCTGCGGGCATCATCACCGATGAACCCACGCTGGCCAGCCGCGATGGGCAAATGCGAGCCTCGAGCGTCCTCTTTAATCAGCGGGAAACGCCAGTGACCGTACATTATCGTTTCTATTGGTATGACGAGAAGGGACTGGAGATTACCCCGGAAGAGCCGGCTCAGACCCAAGTCGTCCCGGCGCATGGCAGCACTGAAGTTGTCTCGCAAATCGGTAACCTGACCGCCAGTAAGGTGCGTCTCTATCTTTATCTCTGAGGAGTAACCTGTGATTCGCAGTGTAAAACGTTCCAGCGCGCTATTATTTGCGTTGATGCTCACCGGTTGTGTGGTGAAACAGCAAACCCCAGCGCCGGTTGAACCGACCCAGCCGACGACGCCAACTCAACCGGAGCAGCCTCCTGTGCAGCCGGTACCGCCGCCGGAAACGGTGCCGCAGCCGCCAAAACTCAAAACCATTAACTGGAATGCCAGCGTGCAGCCGTTAGTGGGGAACATGGTGCAGTCTGCCGGTGTGAATCCAGGCAGCGTGCTGCTGGTGGATCGCATCAAGAACAGCACCAACGGTTCGTTGCAGAGTGATAAAGCCACCGATGCGATTCAGAATGCGCTGGCGAACAACGGCAAATTCACTTTGGTAACGCCAGAACAGCTGGCACAGGCAAAACAGACTTTGGGCTTATCCGCCGATGACAGCCTCAATTCGCGCAGCAAAGCCATTGGCCTGGCACGTAATGTCAACGCGCAGTATGTGCTTTACAGCAGTGCTCAGGGCGATGTGAAAGCGCCAACGCTGCAGATGCAGCTGATGCTGGTGCAGACCGGTGAAATTATCTGGTCAGGCAATGGTATTGCTCAACCCTGATCCCATACTGCAACAACGGATTCAGCAACAATGGCCGACGGCGCAAGCTGCCGGTCATTTTTTCGCGCTGCCGGGATTGAGTGGCAACAGTGTGCGGGTGAAAACCGAGCAGGGTGAGCTGCTGGCGCGTCGTGCGCCACAGCAACCGCTCCCGTTTGTTGATCGCCAACGCGAATATCGCATCTTGCGTCGAATGCGTGCTGCGCAACTCGGGCCGACGCCACTGGATTGGCATCATCCCTGGTTATTACAGAGCTGGTTGCCCGGCGAGGTGCTGACTCCTGAGCAATTCAATCAACAGCGTGATGCGGTGCTTGCCTTGCTACATCGCCTGCATCAGCAGCCGCTGACAGGCTATCGCTTGCGACTGACACCGCTGTTGCAACACTACTGGCAGCTGTGTCAGCAACGCCACTGGCGCTGGCAACATCAACTGCAGCGCCTGATCAGGCAGGGTGAACCCCGGCCGTTACGCCTCGTGCCGATTCATATGGATGTTCACGCGGGCAATGTGATTGCCACGTCAGACGGCTTACGTCTCATCGATTGGGAATATGCTGCCGATGGCGATGTGGCATTGGAACTCGCGGCGCTCTGCGCGATCGATGGTGAACACCCAATCGACTGGATTGCGGGTTACGCGCAACGCAGCCAGCTTGACGAAGCGCGACTTAAGCGACATATGCGGCGCTGGCAGCCGTGGCTGCATCTGCTGATGGCGAGCTGGTATCAGCTGCGTGCTGAGCAGAGCGGTGACCCTCATTTGCAACAGCTGGCGCAGGCCAGCTGGCAGGATCTCTAACTCAGGATTGTAACCATGACCATGAATACCCCCGGCCCATTAATGCTGGATGTTGAAAGCTACGAACTCGACGCCGAAGAGCGCGAGATTCTGAAGCATCCGCTGGTGGGCGGACTGATTCTGTTTGCCCGCAACTTCCACGATGTGGATCAGCTGGCGGAACTGGTACGCCAGATTCGCGCTGCTTCGCGTAATCGTTTAGTGGTCGCCGTGGATCAGGAAGGCGGACGGGTGCAGCGCTTCCGTGAAGGCTTTACCACACTCCCCGCGATGCAATCTTTTGCCGCCCTGCATGATATCGCCACGGCGGGTGAAGTTGCCCAGCAGGCGGGCTGGCAGATGGCAGCGGAAATGATCGCGATGGATATCGACATCAGCTTTGCGCCAGTGCTGGATATTGGCCACATCAGCGCGGCGATTGGCGACCGTTCCTTCCATGAAGATCCCGCCATTGCATTGCAAATTGCTCGCCGTTTTATCAACGGCGTGCACGAAGCCGGCATGAAAACCACTGGCAAGCATTTCCCCGGCCACGGTGCGGTGAGTGCTGATTCACATAAAGAGACCCCGCGCGATCCGCGCGATGCCGCCACGCTGCGCCAGCATGATATGGCGATCTTTAAGCAGTTGATTGATGAGCAACTGCTGGATGCCGTGATGCCGGCGCACGTTATCTATACTGAGATCGATCCATTACCTGCCAGCGGCTCACCTTATTGGCTGCAAACCGTGCTGCGTAAAGAACTCGGTTTTAACGGGGTGATTTTCTCCGACGATCTGTCGATGGAAGGTGCTGCGGTAATGGGCAGTTATGCTGAGCGCGCTCAGCAGTCGCTCAATGCGGGCTGCGACATGATCCTGGTGTGCAATCAGCGCGCCGGAGCGGTGAGTGTGCTGGATAACTTGACGCCGATCCAGGCGGAGCGTGTCACGCAGTTATACCATCAGGGGCGTTATACCCGAGAAGCGCTGCAATCCAGTGAACGCTGGAAGCAGAATCATCATCAGCTGAGCGCATTACAGGAGCGCTGGCTGGAGCATAAAGCGTCGGGCAGATAAGCGTCGCTGCCCGGATTTCATTCCACGCTGAGGATAATCATGATCATCTATCTGCACGGTTTTGATTCCAATAGTCCGGGCAACCACGAAAAAGTGCTGCAACTGCAGTTTATTGACCCGGACGTCAGACTCATCAGTTACAGCACGCAACACCCCAAACATGACATGCAGTTTCTGCTGAAAGAGTGCGATAAATTGCAGCAGCAGGGCGGTGACGCGTATCCCTTGATTTGCGGGGTGGGGCTGGGTGGTTACTGGGCCGAACGTATCGGTTTTCTCTGCGGTATGCGTCAGGTGATTTTCAATCCCAACCTATTCCCGTATGAGAACATGGAAGGCAAGATTGATCGTCCGGAAGAGTATCTGGATATCGCCACCAAGTGCGTCAGTGATTTTCGTGAGAAGAATCGCGATCGCTGCCTGACCATTTTGTCCCGCCATGACGAGGCGCTGGATAATCAGCGCACGGCCGCACAACTGCACCCTTTCTATGAAATCGTGTGGGACGAACAGGCCAGCCATAAATTCAAGAACATCTCGCCACATTTGCACCGCATTAAGGCCTTTAAATCCCTTGCCTGAGCCTCCGCGCGCCGTGTGATGCGGCGCACAAAACGTTTAACATTCTGATAATGCGCTTGAAAGATTGATGTACATCAATTTTCTTATGATATGTCGTTAGCGCCGTGATATTCTGCCCTCAGCTCGCGATTTAACGTCGCCAACCCTATGTTTATTAAGGTTTTTAGTAACCATTAATTAACTATTGGTTTACAACTTTGAGGGGGTCTTTGTTGACTACATCTATGGAAAAAATCGTCATTATTGGCGGTGGTGCCGGCGGCTTAGAGCTGGCAACGCAGCTCGGTCACAAGCTGGGCAGGAACAAGAAAGCCGAGATTATTCTCGTCGATCGCAACCACAGCCATCTGTGGAAGCCATTGTTGCATGAAGTGGCAACCGGTTCGATGGACGAAGGGATCGATGCCCTGAGTTATCTGGCGCACGCGCGTAATCACGGTTTTCAGTTCCAGCTGGGTTCGCTGACGCAAATCAACCGCGAAAACAAAACCATTGAGCTGGCGGAAATCCGTGATGCTAACGGTGAATTACTGGTACCGCAGCGCGAGATGGCTTATGACCGTCTGGTGATGGCGCTGGGCAGCACTTCCAATGACTTTGGCACTCCGGGTGTGAAAGATCACTGCATCTTCCTCGATAACCCGCATCAGGCTCGTCGTTTCCACAACGAGATGCTTAACCTGTTCCTGCGCTTCTCCGCCAGTGAAGGTAGCCTGGAAAAAGTGAACATTGCGATTGTCGGCGGCGGCGCCACCGGCGTTGAGCTGTCAGCAGAACTCTACAATGCCGTGAAGCAGCTGCACAGCTATGGCTACAAAGGCCTTGATAGCTCTGCACTGAACGTGACGCTGGTGGAAGCCGGTGAGCGTATTCTGCCAGCATTGCCACCGCGCATTTCTGCTGCGGCACACCAGGAACTGACCAAGCTCGGCGTGCGCGTCCTGACGCAAACCATGGTGACCAGCGCAACAGAAGAGGGGCTCAATACCAAAGGCGGCGAATTTATTAATGCTGACTTGATGGTGTGGGCTGCCGGTATTAAAGCGCCGGACTTTATGAAAGAGATTGGCGGGCTGGAAACCAACCGTATCAATCAGTTGGTGGTGAAAGACACGCTGCAAACCACGCTGGATGATGACATCTACGCGATTGGTGACTGCGCCTCCTGCGCACTGCCGGGCGGCGGTTTTGTGCCACCGCGCGCGCAGTCTGCACACCAGATGGCGTCACGCGCGCTGGAAAATATTCTGGCGCAACGCAAAGGCAAACCGCTCAAAGCCTACGTCTATAAAGATCACGGTTCCCTGGTATCACTGTCGCGCTTCACCACCGTGGGTAGTCTGATGGGTAACCTGATGCGCGGCTCGATGATGGTAGAAGGGCGCATTGCGCGTTTCGTCTACATTTCTCTATATCGCATGCACCAGATTGCGCTCCATGGATACTTCAAAACCGGCCTGATGATGCTGGTCGGTAGCCTGAACCGCGTGCTGCGTCCTCGCCTCAAGTTGCACTAATGTTTTCGGGCGGTCCTCTGCCGCCCGATGCCGCTCTGCCTGCCGTAACCCGCTGAAAAACGACAATTCAGTTTAAGGTTACGGCGGTATTTCAGCCTCTCTCAGAACTCTCCGAAAAACTGGCCCTGACGGCTTTCCGCTGCGTTTCCTCCATTAATCTGATGTTGCAATTACGGACCATCTGTAAAACTTATATCCACAAACACGGCGCGGCGCGCACGCCGGTTATGCCTCGGCTACACAGGATTTCGTAGCGGCAGGAATGCGCGGTAACAACATTCAGGAGGACATTCCTGTGAATAAATCAATGTTAGCGGGTATCGGTATCGGCGTGGCAGCAGCGTTAGGGGTTGCCGCCGTCGCCAGCATGGATGTCTTTGATCGCGGCCCGCAGTATGCACAAGTTCTCTCGGCTACGCCGATCAAAGAGAGCATTAAACAACCGCGACAGGAGTGTCGCAACGTGACGTTAACGCATCGTCGTCCGGTACAGGATGAGAACCGCATCGCCGGTTCGGTACTGGGTGCAGTGGCGGGCGGCGTGCTCGGTCACCAGTTTGGTGGCGGTCGTGGGCGCGATGTCGCAACGGTAGCGGGCGCGCTGGCGGGCGGTTACGGTGGTAACCAGGTGCAGGGGGCACTGCAGGATCGTGATACCTACACCACCAACGAGCAGCGTTGCAAAACCGTTTATGACAAACAGGAAAAAATGCTGGGTTATGATGTGACCTATAAAATAGGCGACCAGCAGGGCAAAATCCGCATGGAAAATGACCCTGGCACCCGCATTCCGCTTGACCGTAATGGTCAGCTGATCCTGAATTCGAATCAGGCCTGATTGGGCAAAGACACGTCACAGCAGCAGTAACGAAAAAAGCGCCGTAAGGCGCTTTTTTTATGGTGTAAACCGGCGCGGCGAGATTCATCTCGCGTCCCGATAGCCACCATGTTGCATGCAGAAGCGCAATGTATCGCTTCGCCAGGCGAGATGCGGTTGAGAACGCTAAATCCGATTCTTCGCCAGCTCGGCAATAAAGCCCTGAATCCACTCCATCCGCACTTTGCGCTCTTCCAAATCACGAGTGAATCTCAGACGGGTTGGACCATCCAACTTCCACTGTTTAGGATCTTTTTGCAGCAGGCCAATCAACCAACCGGGATCGACATGATTCTGCGGCGCGAACTCGAAGAATCCGCCTTTTTCACTGGCTTCAATTTTACGCACGCCCAGTTCTCGCGCCACCAGACGTAAAGCCGCCACATCCAGAAGGTTGCGCGCCGCATCCGGCAACTTGCCAAAACGATCGATCATCTCAACCTTCAGCTCAGCCAGTTCCTGCTCGTCACTGGCTGAGGCAACGCGTTTATAGAGTGACAAACGCGTATTCACGTCCGGAATAAAGTCATCCGGCAGCAGCGCAGGCATGCGCAGTTCGATTTCGGTCTGGTTGCTGGTGAGATCTTCCAGCGATGGCTCGCGCCCGGCCTTCAGCGCATCCACGGCGTTTTCCAGCAGTTCCATATACAGCGTGAAACCGATCGTTTCCATTTGGCCGCTCTGATCTTCGCCCAGCAGCTCGCCGGCACCGCGAATCTCAAGATCATGCGTCGCCAGCGCAAAGCCCGCGCCCAGGTCTTCCAGCGAGGCAATCGCCTCCAGACGCTTCTGCGCATCAGTGGTCATGGCTTTTGGATGCGGCGTTAACAGCCAGGCATAGGCCTGATGGTGTGAGCGACCGACGCGGCCACGCAGCTGATGCAGCTGCGCCAGGCCAAAGTGGTCAGCACGCTCAATGATGATGGTGTTGGCGCTCGGCACATCAATACCGGTTTCGATGATGGTAGTACACACCAGCACGTTAAAACGCTGGTGGTGGAAATCATTCATCACCCGTTCCAGCTCGCGCTCGCGCATCTGGCCGTGGCCGATGGCGATGCGGGCCTCCGGCACCAGCTCCGCCAGACGCTGTGCGGCTTTTTCGATGTTCTCAACATCGTTGTAGAGATAGTAAACCTGACCGCCGCGTAAAATTTCACGCAGCAGCGCTTCACGCACCACCAGGCTGTCGTACTCGCGCACAAAGGTTTTCACTGCCAGACGGCGGGCTGGCGGTGTTGCAATGATCGACAGATCGCGCATGCCGCTCATCGCCATATTCAGTGTACGTGGGATGGGGGTAGCAGTGAGCGTCAGGATATCAACGTCCGCGCGCATCGCTTTAATACGCTCTTTATGACGCACGCCAAAACGGTGCTCTTCATCGACAATCAACAGACCGAGATCGTGCCATTTCAGGTCGTTTGACAGCAACTTATGCGTGCCGATCAGAATATCCACTTTGCCTTCACGTGCCTGTTCCAGCACCTGGCTCTGCTCTTTGGCGCTACGGAAGCGTGACAGCATCTCAATGCGCACTGGCCAGTTGGCGAAACGGTCACGGAAGTTGTCGTAATGTTGCTGCGCCAGCAGGGTGGTGGGCACCAACACGGCGATTTGTTTGGCATTCTCCACCGCGAGGAAGGCGGCGCGCATCGCCACTTCAGTTTTACCAAAGCCTACGTCACCGCACACCAGACGATCCATCGCCAGCGGCTGGCACATGTCGCTCAGCACCGCATTAATGGCCTGGCCCTGATCCGGCGTAGTCTCAAACGGGAAGCCTTCGCAGAACAGTTGATACTGATCGCGATCGTGCTTAAAGGCGAAGCCGGTTTTGGCCGCGCGTTGGGCGTAGATATCCAGCAGTTCGGCCGCCACATCACGCACTTTCTCCGCCGCTTTCTGGCGTGCGCGTGACCAGGCATCGCTGCCCAGCTTGTGCAGCGGGGCATTCTCATCCGCGCCACCCGCGTAGCGGCTGATCAGGTGCAGTGATGAAACGGGCACGTACAGCTTGGCGTCGCCCGCATAGGAGAGCATCAGATATTCCGCGACAATGCCGCCGGCTTCCAGCGTGGTCAGGCCAATATAACGGCCCACACCGTGTTCCAGATGCACCACCGGCTGGCCGGGATGTAGCTCGGCGAGGTTGCGGATCAACACATCGGGATTGATGGTACGGCGATTATCCTGGCGACGACGGCTGACACGCTCACCCAGCAGGTCGCTTTCACAAATCAACGCGCGATGGCCCGCGCTATCAATAAAGCCGCGTTCGCTGGCACCAATCATTAAACTGTGCGGCTGTTTGGCGGCTTCTTCAAAGCGTTCAATCGGCTGTGGGCGCAGTTTGATGCGCGCCAGCAATTCCTGCAGGCTTTCACGACGGCCTTCACTTTCTACTGAGAAAATGATCTGCCCATCAAACTGCTCCATGAACTGACGCAGCAGATCGAGTGGCGCTTTCGCCTGGGCCTGCACCGTCAGTTCCGGCAGCGGTTGATAGCCGAGATTGGTATTGGCGGCTTTTTCTGGCAGCGTTTCGCTGCTGAGCTGCATGCGTGGCCAGGCTTTCAGTTCACCGAGTAACGCGTCCGGGCGCAGCCACAACGTTGCAGGCTCCAGCAGCGGGCGCATAGGATCGATGCGGCGATTGTCGAAACGCGCGTTAGCATCCTGCCAGAAGCGATCGGCGCTGCCGTGCAGATCGCCACTGTTGAGTACCAGCGTGTTAGCAGGCAGATAGCTGAACAGGGTGGGCAACTCCTGCTCAAAGAACAGCGGCTGCCAGTATTCGATCCCGGCAGGCAGCGTGCCTTTGCTCACTTGCTGATAGACATGCTCCGGCTCGCGCCGCACATCAAATAGCTCGCGCCAGCGGCTGCGGAACAGCTCAATCGCCGCTTTATCCGTCGGGAATTCATGTGCAGGCAGTAGATTGATAGCCTCAACCGCTTCCAGCGTGCGCTGGCTGTCCACATCGAACAGGCGCAGGCTGTCAATTTCGTCATCAAAGAAGTCGATACGATAGGGCTGATCGCTGCCCATCGGGAACAGGTCCAGCAGCGCGCCGCGCGTGGCGTACTCGCCGTGCTCCATCACCTGATCGACATGGCGATAGCCAGCCTGCTCCAGCTGATCACGCAGCGCATCGCGCGAGAGTTTTTGCCCCTGCTTCATCACCAGCGCATGGCCATGCAGGAAGCTGTGCGGACAGACGCGCTGCATCAGCGTGTTGACCGGCATAATCAGCATGCCGCGCGTCAGATTGGGCAGTTGATAAAGGGTGGAAAGACGGGCAGAGATAATGTCCTGATGCGGCGAGAAGCTGTCGTAAGGCAGCGTTTCCCAGTCGGCGAGATTGGTGACCGGCAGATCGGTGAACTGGCGAATCTCCTCCTGCAGACGCAGGGCAGATTGCATATCCGGCGTAATCATCAGCACCGGACCCGGGTGGCGTTCGGTGATACTGGCGCACTCAACCGCCTGCGCGGCGCCAATCAGTTCGCCGAGCTGACGATGATCGCCCGCTTTCGCAGGCAGGGTATAACGACTCTGTTCCGACATAAGGACTCGACATTCTCTCCTTGGATTCCAGGGCGTCATCATTCCATAATCTGCCCTGAGGATCATCTGTCGCGGTGCTATTTCTCATCGCCCTTCATACTTCGCGCTGTGGCCGCGTTAGCTGCGTCTGCGAACCCCGGTCACTTACTTGATTGCTGTGTGTAGTGCATGCGCGGACGATCGACGTTAGCCCAGGACAGCTCTTTTTCCAGATGATAGCTGTGGTTGCCGTCGTCCCACTTCACGTAATAGCCGGTTGCCGCATCTCCCTGTTCAAAGACGTTGACGATCTCGCCTCTGATTTCTCCCGATTTGTGTTTCACGATACTGCCCTTCGGAAATCTGAACATGGGTATACTCCTTTTCGCCCGGCATCTTTCGCACCGTGGCGGCGTTGGCTGCGCCTACTAACCCCAGTCACTTACTGATGTAAGCTCCTGGGGATTAGCAGGCTTGCCGCCTTGCCACAGCACGAAATCTTTGGGCTGACTGCGGTGCTGATTAAACGGGCATACTGCGGTGCCGGCTGGACATAAATTTGTGCTACATGGAGAAGTCTACCGCAGGGTATGCCTAATAAACGCACAATAAGTATCATTATTTTGTCGCAATTTTATGCATTGACGCAGATTGCGACGTATTTGGATGCAACTTTGCCACAGACTCAGAGGGTTAGAGGTTTCATAAACAGGGCTGCTCCTTTATCATCCCACTACTTATTTTCAGGCAACTGCCAAGACGGATCTCATGTATCAACCAGTCGCGTTATTCATCGGTTTGCGCTACATGCGTGGACGTGCCTCAGACCGCTTCGGTCGCTTCGTCTCCTGGCTTTCCACCATCGGTATCACGCTGGGCGTGCTGGCGCTGGTCACTGTACTGTCGGTGATGAACGGCTTCGAGCGTGAGCTGGAGGGCAATATCCTCGGCCTGATGCCGCAAGCGTTGGTCACCAGCGACAAAGGCAGCATCAATCCACAACAGGTGACGGCGGAGAGCCTCAAACTGCAGGGCGTCACGCGTGTGGCCCCGCTGACCACCGCTGATGTGGTGCTGCAAAGCGCGCGCAATGTCTCAGTGGGCGTGATGCTGGGCATCAACCCGGACGAACAAGACCCGCTCACCCCTTATCTTGTGAACACGCAACAGAACGTGCTGCAACCGGGCCAATACAATGTGATTCTCGGTGAACAGTTGGCGTCTCAGTTGGGCGTTAAACGTGGCGACCAGCTGCGTCTGATGGTGCCGACGGTGAGCCAGTTTACGCCGGTGGGCCGCTTGCCGAGCCAGCGTATCTTCACCGTCGCAGGCACCTATGCTGCCAACAGCGAAGTCGATGCCTATCAGATTCTGGTGAATCAGCAGGATGCCTCCCGCGTGATGCGCTATCCGCTGGGTAATATCACCGGCTGGCGTTTGTGGCTGGATAAACCGCTGAATGTGGATGCCTTCAGTGAACAGCACCTGCCGGATGGCCTGACGCTGAAAGACTGGCGCGAGCGCAAAGGCGATCTGTTCCAGGCGGTACGCATGGAAAAAAACATGATGGGGCTGCTGCTGAGTCTGATCATCGCGGTAGCGGCGTTTAACATCATTACTTCACTCGGTCTGCTGATCATGGAAAAGCAGGGTGAAGTGGCGATTCTGCAAACACAGGGCTTAACCCGTCGACAGATTGTCGCGGTGTTTATGGTGCAGGGCGCCAGTGCCGGCATTATCGGCACCTTGCTCGGTACGCTGCTCGGCGTGCTGCTCGCCAGCCAGCTGAATAATTTGATGCCAGTGATTGGCCTGTTCCTGGATGGCGCGGCATTGCCGGTCGATATCAACGTCTGGCAGGTGGTCACGATTGCGCTGGTCTCGATGATCGTTGCGCTGCTCTCAACCCTTTATCCGTCATGGCGCGCTGCCGCCGTACAACCCGCTGAGGCTTTACGTTATGAGTAATACCCCTTTGTTGCAGTGTCGTGACCTGTGCAAACGCTATCAGGAAGGCAGCGTGCAGACCGATGTGCTGCGCAATGTGGCTTTTAGCCTGCAGCCAGGCGAACTGACGGCCATCGTTGGTAGCTCCGGCTCGGGTAAAAGTACCTTACTGCATCTGCTCGGCGGGCTCGATGCGCCCACTTCGGGTGACGTGGTGTTCGACGGCAAATCACTGAATGCGATGTCTTCTGCTGCCAAAGCCGAACTGCGCAACCGCGAGCTGGGCTTTATCTATCAGTTCCACCATCTATTGCCCGACTTCACGGCACTGGAGAACGTGGCGATGCCATTGCTGATTGGCAAAACCGCAAAAGCGGAGGCCGCCTCGCGCGCGCTGGAAATGCTGGCAGCGGTCGGGCTGGAAAAACGCGCTGCGCATCGTCCTTCTGAGCTGTCGGGCGGTGAGCGTCAGCGTGTCGCAATCGCGCGTGCGCTGGTGAACCGTCCGCGCCTGGTGATGGCGGATGAACCGACCGGTAACCTGGACGCGCGTAATGCCGATGCGATTTTCAAACTGCTGGGCGAGCTGAATCAGCAGCAGGGCACCGCATTTCTGGTGGTGACGCACGATCTGAATCTGGCTAAACGTCTGAATCGCCAGATGGAGATGCGCGACGGTCAGCTGAGCGAGCATCTGACGCTGGGAGCCATCTGATGGGTTCGTCATTATCCCTGCTGCTTGGCCTGCGCTTCAGTCGCGGTCGGCGGCGTGGTGGCATGGTCTCACTGATCTCCATCATCTCGACCATCGGCATCGCCCTGGGTGTTGCCGTGTTGATTATTGGCCTGAGCGCGATGAACGGTTTTGAACGCGAGCTGAACAAGCGCATTCTGGCCGTGGTGCCGCACGGTGAAATCGAGCCGGTGAATCAGCCTTTCCGCAACTGGCAGCCGATGATCGCACCGATTGAAAAGGTGCCGGGTATCGCTGCAGCGGCGCCTTACATTAACTTTACCGGCTTGATTGAGAGCGGCGCGAAGATGCAGGCGTTGCAGGTGAAGGGTGTCGATCCGCAACAGGAATCGCGGCTAAGCGCCTTGCCGAGTTTTGTCGATGGCGATGCGTGGCAGCAGTTTGGCGCGGATAAACAGCAGATCATCCTCGGTGGCGGCATTGCGAAATCGCTTAACGTGAAGCAGGGCGATTGGATCACCATCATGATCCCGAACAATGATGGTGAAAATAAGCTGCTGCAACCGAAACGTATTCGTCTGCAGGTATCAGGCATTCTGCAACTCAGCGGGATGCTCGACCACAGCCTGGCGCTGGTGCCGCTGGCGGATGCGCAAAAATATCTTGATATGGGTGACAGCGTCAGCGGCATTGCGCTGAAGATGAGCGATCCCTTCCAGGCGCAAAAACTGGTGCGCGATGCCGGTGAAGCCACGCACTCTTATGTCTATATTAAGAGCTGGATTGGCACCTACGGTTACATGTACCGCGATATCCAGATGATCCGCGCGATTATGTATCTGGCGATGGTGCTGGTCATTGGCGTGGCCTGTTTTAATATCGTCTCGACGCTGGTAATGGCGGTGAAAGACAAGAGCAGTGATATTGCGGTGCTGCGCACGCTGGGCGCCAAAGATGGCCTGATCCGCGCCATTTTTATCTGGTATGGCTTACTGGCCGGATTGCTCGGCAGCATCAGCGGTGTCGTGGTAGGCGTGCTGGTGGCGCTCAACCTGACACCGATCGTGCGTGGACTGGAGCATCTTACCGGTCATCAATTGCTGGCGGGGGATATCTACTTCATTGATTTCCTGCCATCGGAGCTGCACTGGATTGATGTGATTTCGGTGCTGGTGACCGCCATCCTGCTCAGCCTGATTGCCAGCTGGTATCCGGCGCGGCGCGCCAGTCGAATCGATCCGGCTCGCGTACTGAGCGGACAGTAATGATAAAAAACGCAGCCGCCTTCGCGGCTGCGCACATTTTCAGCGTCTGTGGCATGCAGCCGTCATGCGCAGCCGCTATTATCGGGAACCATTATCCCGAGCCAAACACCCGACATGCGGTGACAACCACCGCAGCATAAGGAGCTTTTATGCGCATACCGCGCCGCCGCCTACGACTCGCCCGCGACAAGAAAAATCGCCGCAAAGTGCATCAGCGCTTTCGCCAGCGCATCTTTGAACGCGATCGCAAAGCTGAACTGGCTGCGCACCCGCAACCGCGCGTCGTGGTACTGACCGGCGCTGGCATCTCCGCCGAGTCAGGCATTCAAACCTTCCGCGCTGCCGACGGATTATGGGAAGAGCATCGGGTTGAAGATGTCGCCACGCCAGAAGGTTTTCATCGTAATCCCGATCTGGTGCAGGGTTTCTATAATGCGCGCCGCCGTCAGTTGCAACAGCCGGAGATTCAGCCAAATGCCGCGCACAAAGCGTTGGCCGAACTGGAACAGGTGCTGGGCGACAACTTCCTGTTGGTGACGCAGAACATTGATAATCTCCATGAGCGGGCAGGCAGTCAGCGCGTGTTGCATATGCACGGTGAATTGCTAAAAGTGCGCTGTGAAAGCAGTGGCCAGGTGCTGGATTGGACGGAAGATGTTAAGCCGGACGATCGTTGCACCTGCTGCCAGTTCCCGGCCCGACTCCGTCCGCATGTGGTGTGGTTTGGAGAAATGCCGCTCGGCATGGAAGAGATTTATCAGGCGATTGAGAAAGCCAATCTGTTTATCGCCATTGGCACCTCCGGGCATGTCTATCCCGCCGCCGGCTTTGTGCATGAAGCAAAACTGCAGGGTGCGCATACCGTTGAGCTTAATCTGGAGCCGAGTCAGGTGGGCAATGAGTTCGCGGAAAGCCAGTACGGCTTGGCCAGTGAGGTGGTACCGGATTTTGTGCATACCTTTCTACGCGGGCTGTATAAGTAAGACGATATCTGGTTAAGCACTTTGCGCTGAGAACGCTAACCTGAAGGATAATGATTTGACGCAACATGGCGCGCCTCACGCGCCATGATAATAACGCAGGTTCTTTAGAGGGATGACAAATGGATCAATTACTTGAGCGTTTTCTCAGTTATGTGGCCGTAGAAACTCAGTCAAAACCGCAGGCGCGTCAGGTGCCCAGCAGTGAAGGGCAGTGGACGCTGGCGCGTCAGTTACAGGAAGAGCTGATTGCACTGGGATTTGTTGATGTGTCCCTGAGCGATCACTGCTGCGTGATGGGCACTTTGCCCGCCAACGTTGACTGGCCGACCCCGGTGATCGGCTTTATCTCGCATATGGATACGTCACCGGATTTCACCGCTAAAAACGTCAATCCGCAGATTATCGAAAACTACCGTGGCGGCGATATTGCGCTGGGCAATGGCGATGAAATCCTCTCGCCGGTGATGTTCCCGATTCTTCACAAATTGATTGGCCATACGCTGATCACCACCGATGGCAAAACCTTGCTGGGCGCAGATGATAAAGCGGGTATCGCTGAAATCATGACGGCGATGGCGCGCCTGGTGAAAGAGAATATTCCGCACGGCGCGATTCGTGTGGCGTTTACCCCAGATGAAGAGATTGGACGCGGCACCTCTCATTTCGATGTTGAAGGTTTTGCAGCGGACTGGGCGTACACCATTGATGGCAGCGATCTCGGCGAATTTGAGTTTGAAAACTTCAATGCAGCGACCGCGATGGTGAAAATCACCGGCAATAACGTGCACCCTGGCAGTGCGAAAAACGTCATGGTGAACGCGCTGGATCTGGCGATGCGTTTCCACGCCGAGCTGCCCGCCAAAGAGAAACCGCAGTTCACTGACGGTTATGAAGGCTTTTTCCATCTGCACACCATCAAAGGCACGGTTGAGCACGCCGAGCTGATGTATCTGATTCGTGATTTCGACGCCGACAGCTATGAACAGCGTAAACAGCTGCTGGAAGAGATTGCTGAGCGGGTCGGTAAAGGACTGCAGGCCGAATGCTCAATAAAAGTGGAGATCAGCGACAGCTACCGCAATATGCGTGAGAAAGTTGAGCCGCATCCGCAGATCATTGAGCTGGCGCTGCAGGCCATTCGTGATTGCGGTATCGAGCCAGTGGTGAAGCCGATTCGCGGCGGCACCGACGGTTCTGCGCTATCGTGGAAAGGTTTGCCGTGTCCGAACCTGTTCACCGGCGGCTATAACTACCACGGTAAACACGAGTTCGCGTCATTAAATGTGATGTCGCAGGCGGTGGATGTGATTGTGCGCTTGTCTGCGCTGGCAGCAGAGAAGAAATAATATGATAAAAGGCCTGCTAAGCAAGCCTTTTATCAATATCTTACGTGGCAGCGCAGTCAACAGCGTCTCTGTCGCGGCAAACATCTGTGGCAAATCGCGCCGTGATAAAGAGGCGCGATTTTAGCGCAACAGATTACTCACCAAAGAACCAGTAGCCGCTGTTCACCAGCGCCGCAAGCTGAGCCAGCAGCGACGGATCGTCCAGCGCATCGCCGAAATCTTCCAGCGTTAACACCTGATTGTGTGCCAGTGCCGCCAGCACTTCCGGGTGGCTGCACGCCACGCGCTCGCCATTCACAAACACCGCATCGCCCAGCGTTAACACGCGCAGGCCACCAAGACGTGTCAGCGCATCGCCTTGCTGCAGCGCATCGTAAATCTCATCAGGCTGATACGGCGGCTCAGGAGGTGCGATATCCAGTTCGTGACGTGTCTGTGAGATAAACTCACCAAACCACTGATTAAACTGTTCTGGCTGATTAATGACATCCAGCATCACCTGACGAATTCCTTCCACTTCAGAAGGCAAAATCTGTGACGGGCAATCACGCGACGGCACATCCGGATCGCTGAAACGATAGCTGCCTAATTCGTGCGCCAGCATGTAATCAGCGAAGCCACTGATCAATTCACGACCGTTAGGTGCACGGAAACCGACCGAATAATTGATGGCATTTTCCAGCGAATAGCCCTCATGCGGGAATCCTGGTGGAATGTACAGAATGTCGCCCGGCTCCATCTCTTCATCGATGATGGCATCAAACGACTCAACCTGCAGCAGGTCGGGATGCGGGCAGTGCTGTTTCATCGGCACTTTTTCGCCTACGCGCCAGCGACGACGGCCGGTGCCCTGAATGATAAACACATCATACTGGTCGAAGTGCGGGCCTACGCCGCCGCCCGGAACGGCAAAAGAGATCATCAGATCGTCAATGCGCCAGTCAGGCAGGAAGCGGAACGGGCGCATCAGGGCAGCAGAAGGTTCATGCCAGTGATTAACCGCCTGCACCAGCAGCGACCAGTTGCTCTCGCCGAGATGATCATAGCTTTCAAACGGACCATGGCTAACCTGCCATTTACCGTTGTTATGGCTCACCAGGCGGCTGTCCACCTCGTTTTCCATCGCCAGACCCGCCAGCTCATCAGGAGAAATGGGATCAATGAAGTTTTTAAAACCACGCTTGAGCACCACTGGACGTTTTTGCCAGTAGCGCTGAATAAAGTCGGGCCAATTAATATCGAGCTGAAAGTCCATACGAGTGTTCCGGTTAGGGCCATGAATGCAGGCAAGTATAACAGCCCGCAGGCCTTTCTACTCGCGGTGATGTTCAACTTCCTGACGCTGGAAAATCACTTCCATGCGGGCACCACCCAGTGGGCTGGTGCTGGCGATCACCTTACCGGCGTATTGTTCGAGGATGTCGCGGACCACGGCTAAGCCAAGGCCCTGGCCGGGACGTAACGTATCGGCACGCTGACCGCGCACGAAGATCAGATCGCGTTTGCTTTCAGGAATGCCGGGGCCGTCATCATCAATAAACAGATGCAGTGCCTTGTCGGTTTGTCGTGCGCTGACCTCAATAAATTCCAGGCAGTATTTGCAGGCGTTATCCAGCACATTGCCCAGCACTTCCATAAAGTCATTTTGGTCGCCGATAAAGGTCAACTCGGGGGAAATATCCAGGGTGATTTCGACACCTTTGCGCTGATAAACCTTATTCAGCGCCGAGCAAAGGCTATCCAGTAGTGCCGACACCGAATGCAGATCGCGCTGCAGCGGATTATGATCGGCCTGCATACTGGCTCGATGCAGGTAGTAGCCAATTTGTTGTGAAATACGGCTAATTTGCTCCAGCATCACTGGCTCGGCCTGCTCCACGGTGAGCTCCTTGCCGCTGCGCAGGGAGCGCAAGGTACTCTGCAACACCGCCAGCGGGGTTTTCAGGCTGTGCGTTAAATCAGACAGGGTGGTGCGATAACGCGTGTAGCGCTGGCGCTCATTGGTCAGCAGCAGGTTGAGATTTCGCACCAGGCTGCGCAACTCCTGCGGTGGATTGTCGTCCAGATTCTCGCGATGACCCGTTTCCAGTTCACGCACCTGCGCGGTTAAATCACCAATAGGGCGCAGGCTCCAGTGCGCGGCCAGCCACAGCAGCGGAATCACTAACAGCAGGTTTGCTGCCAGCACATAGCTAAACCATGACCACACCACATCCGAGTGCTGCAGTTCCTGGGGGATGGAATCCACCACGACGATGGTCAGTGCCGGTAAGTTGGTGGTGGCATCGTAACGGTTGACGGCGACCGAGTGGGTAAAGGTGTCGTTGTTGTCGCTGTCCAGTTGATGTAACCGCTCTTTGACCTCGGAGTTGTTGCCGATGGCGGCCAGACTGGTGCGATTTGTGGTGTCAATTTCATAAAAATCGGGCTTGAGCAGCCACTCACGCCGAATGTTTTTGCGGATGTCAGGCACATCACGCTGCTGCCACAGCAACTTGCCGTGTTCATCGTAGATGAACACCAGCGTCGGGAAATTGAGCGTCATCCGCTCTGGCTGGGCAATGGTCAGCTTATTGTTTTGCCATTGCGCCAGGGTGAAGAACAGGTTGCTCTCGCCGCGCATCACGCGATAGGTGTTTTTATCGAAACTCACCACATAGCCGACTACGGCAACCATGCCGTAGGAGAGCGACAGAAACAGGACAATAGCGGCAGTCGCCAGTAAAAACCGGGCGCGTAATGAGAAAGGACGTAAGCGATTCAGCCAATTCATAAATCAGAGATCAAAGCGATAGCCCTGGCCGCGCACGGTGTTAATCACTTCGGTCGGATGGAGCGCAAGAATCTTTTTACGCAGGCGCCCCATCAAAACATCAATGGTGTGGCTTTCGCGCAGTTCGGCATCGGGATAGAGTTGCAGCATCAGCGAATCTTTGCTGACCACTTTTCCGGCGTTGCGGATCAAGGTTTCTACAATGGTGTACTCAAAGGCGGTGAGTTTGACCGGTGCATCATTGACGGTGACTTCGCGACGTGACAGATCAACCTGGAACGGCGGCATCGCAATGATCTGCGAAGCGTGTCCACTGTTGCGACGCATCAGCGCCTGCAAACGTGCAGCGACTTCTTCGATATGGAAAGGTTTGGTGACGTAGTCATCGGCACCGGCTTCGAGTGCTTCCACTTTAGCCTGCCAGCCTTCACGTGCCGTCAACACCAGAATCGGTTGACGCACAGCATCGCCGCGCCAGCGACGAATCAACGACATGCCATCTTCATCAGGCAAGCCTAAATCGACCAGCGCAATGTCGGGAATGTGTTCCTGCAGGAAATAGTCGGCTTCTTTGGCATCTTCGGCAGCATCCACCTGATGACCCATTTCACGTAACTGCACGGCGAGATGATGACGCAGCAGTGCATTATCTTCCACAACCAGAACACGCATAGAATTTCCTTACCTTCAAACTCAGTGATGATGGCAAGAGTATATGTTAAGCGAGCTAAACAAGAGAACAACACTTGATTGTCATCGTTTGAACGACAGCAGCAAAAAGCGGCGAGCATTCATTCCGGACGCAGGCAACAAGGGATTGATGTACTTGCCGATTTGCTGGTGCTCGACTGCCTGAGGGAAAGGGTAGGGTGTGCGCACAGGCACACCCTTAATGATTATTTTAAATCATCAACCATCTGAATGGCGCGGCCGAGATAGTTGGCCGGTGTCATCTGCTTCAGACGCACTTTCTCTTCTTCCGGCAGTTCGAGACTGTCGATGAAGGCCTGCATACCGGCTGCATCTACACGTTTACCACGCGTCAGCTCTTTCAGCTTTTCGTATGGCTTCTCGATACCGTAGCGGCGCATTACGGTCTGGATCGGCTCGGCCAGCACTTCCCAGTTGTGATCCAGTTCGTCCAGCAGACGATCGCGGTTCACTTCCAGTTTAGAGATACCTTTCAACGTCGCCTGATAAGCGATCAGCGCATAGCCCACGCCGACGCCGAGGTTACGCAGTACGGTAGAGTCGGTGAGATCGCGCTGCCAGCGGGAAACCGGCAGTTTGCTCGCCAGGTGCTGCATCACCGCATTCGCCAGACCGAGGTTGCCTTCTGAGTTTTCGAAGTCAATCGGGTTCACTTTATGCGGCATGGTGGAAGAACCAATTTCGCCCGCGATGGTTTTCTGCTTGAAGTGATTCAGGGCTACGTAACCCCAGATATCACGGTCAAAGTCGATCAGGATGGTGTTGAAACGCGCGATGCAATCGAACAGTTCCGCAATGTAATCATGCGGTTCGATCTGAGTGGTGTACGGGTTCCAGGTAACACCCAGTGAGGTGACAAACTGCTCGCTCAGCTGATGCCAGTCCACTTCCGGATACGCAGCGATGTGGGCGTTGTAGTTGCCGACCGCGCCGTTGATTTTGCCCAGCACTTCGATTTTGCTCAACTGACGCAGCTGACGTTCCATACGGTAAGCGACGTTAGCCATCTCTTTACCCATGGTGGATGGCGTAGCGGGTTGGCCATGCGTACGCGACAGCAGCGGGATATCGCGATACTCCTGCGCCAGACCTTTCACCGCATCGATGATTTTGTTCCAGAAAGGCACGATGACGTCACGGCGAGCGGTTTCCAGCATCAGCGCGTGCGACAGGTTGTTGATATCTTCAGAAGTACAGGCGAAGTGGATGAACTCGGATACCGCATGCAGCGCAGGGACATCAGCCACTTTTTCTTTCAGGAAGTACTCAACCGCTTTGACGTCGTGGTTGGTGGTGCGTTCGATGGTTTTGATGCGCGCCGCGTCTTCTTCGCTGAAATTGGCGACAATGGCATCAAGGAAAGCGTTTGCGTCAGCATCAAATGCAGGAACTTCCTTGATCTCTGCGGTCGTAGCCAGTTTCTGTAACCAGCGAACTTCAACCTCAACGCGGAATTTCAGCAAACCGTATTCGCTGAAAATGGCGCGCAGCGGGCTGACTTTATCGCCATAACGGCCATCGACAGGTGAGACGGCGGTCAGAGAGGATAATTCCATCAGTGCAACTCCTGAATCGTTAACAAATTAGGGCAGGGCGGCGCTTAATACGCCGGGCCCAGCCGGGATAAAATGGTTTTGGCTTCACGCAGCAAACGCTGACGCGAGAACATCAGCTGCAGGCGGCCACCGCCAACCTGCTGCCACAGTACAGCAGCACGAATACCTGCCAGTAAGGTGGCACGCACTTTACTCTGTACCTGAGAATTCTGTAATACCTGCGGCGAACCGGTGACCTGAATGCGCGGACCCAGTGGGCTAATGACATCGACATAAATCCCTGCCATGGCACTGGTGATGGTTTCAGATTCCAGCTCGTAATGCGCGAGTTGGCGATCAAGCTGCGCAATACGCTGAGAAAGGGTGTTCAGCGCCGCGCTGTTGCCGTGCAATTTGCGCTCCAGCACCATCATACTCAGGGTGTAACGTGTCAGTTCGGCCCCGGCACCCTGGCGGCTGCCGCTGTTCAACACCGCCATCAGCGATTCCAGGCCGAGATGCAGATTCGCTTCATCATTGCCAAATACCGCCAGCGTTGAGCCGGGGTTCAGATCCAGCAGGCTGCGCAGCGACACGGTTAATGCGGCATTGTTGCAACTGCCCTGATGCGCTAATTGCTGCACCAGATGCGCGGACTGACAAATACCCGCCAGCGCGAGCGTTATCTCATAATAGTTCTTGGCCACGCTTAACTCCTGTCATCGCGTCGGCAGCGCCGACCTCAGGCTTCTGCCAATGGCAGGCGCTGTTCAATAATGCCGCCGCCGAGGCAAACATCACCCAGATAAAATACGGCCGACTGGCCAGGCGTGACGGCCGCAACCGGCTCGTCAAAACGCACTTCAATACGATTGCTATCGAGCGGAATGATTTCACAGGGAATATCGGTCTGGCGATAACGGGTTTTCACCGTGCAGCGCAGCGGGGCCGTCATCGTTTGGCGATCAACCCAATCCAGCTGCTGAGCGATCAGGCCCACAGACATCAGGCGTGGATGTTCCGCACCCTGAGCCACCACCAGGCGATTGCGCGCCACGTCTTTATCCACCACATACCAGGGATCGTCGTTGCTCTCTTTGCGACCACCAATACCCAATCCTTTGCGCTGACCCAGCGTGTGATACATCAGCCCCTGGTGCTCACCGACAATCTCACCCTCAACGGTTTCGATTTCGCCCGGCTGTGCAGGTAAGTAACGACCAAGGAAGTCGCGGAATTTGCGCTCGCCGATAAAGCAGATGCCGGTCGAGTCTTTCTTCTTCGCGGTGATCAAATCCAGTTCTTCAGCGATACGGCGCACTTCAGGCTTCTCCAGTTCACCCACCGGGAACAAGCTTTGCGCAATCTGTTCATGGCTCAGGGTGTAGAGGAAGTAACTCTGATCTTTATTGCCGTCGAGACCGCGCAGTAACTGGCTGGTGCCATTCACATCGGCGCGGCGCACATAGTGACCGGTGGCGATGAAGTCTGCACCGAGATCTTCAGCCGCGAATTCCAGGAAGGCTTTAAATTTGATCTCTTTATTGCACAGAATATCGGGGTTTGGCGTGCGGCCCGCTTTGTACTCTTCCAGGAAGTGTTCGAACACGTTATCCCAGTACTCAGCCGCGAAGTTGATTTTGTGCAGTTTAATGCCGAGTTTGTCACACACGGCTTGAGCGTCAGCCAGATCATCAGCGGCGGTGCAATACTCCTCGCCGTCGTCTTCCTCCCAGTTCTTCATGAACAGGCCTTCAACCTGATAGCCCTGCTGTTGCAGTAACCAGGCGGATACGGAAGAATCGACGCCGCCGGACATCCCGACGATCACTTTTTTCTGGCTGTTGTCAGACATGACGCACTCTTAATTACGATAAAAACAGGCGGCGCATTCTATCATGCCGAAGCCGGGCGCGCACCTTCGTGAAACGGCCATTGGAACGGCGCCACCAGTTGCAGCGGATAACGCGCGCCTTGTTGCCACAATCGAACACTCTCGGCGACCAGCGGTGAACGCAGGCGATTCGCAGTGAGAATCTGCTCTGGCGGCAGCCACCAGCAGCAATCGATGTCGCGATCGTGCGGGGAGGTCTCGCATTTTTCTGGCAGATCGAGGCCAAACAGGAAACGCACAAAAGGTGTATCGTCAGGCGCGATCCACTGCTGCACACCGAGGAAATACTCAGGTTTAGCGTCTATGCCCGTCTCTTCAAATAACTCACGCTGTGCGGCTTCGAGCAACGTTTCATCAGCTTCGAGATGGCCCGCTGGCTGATTCCAGGTTATACGGCCATGAACACGCTCCTCGACCACCAGCAATTCGCCTTGTGCCTGCACAATGCAGGCTACGGTTACATGAGGTTTAAACATCCTTCCTCCGAATTTGTTAACTAAAAGTTATTGAAAAGTCGTGATCTAAACGTTGGCACTGACATCGCGCCACTCTCCCAGGGCTAAATCGTTCAGTTGATATTTGCCCATGGCAAAGCGAATCAGGCGTAAGGTGGGAAAACCAATATGCGCCGTCATGCGCCGCACCTGACGGTTACGTCCCTCGTACAGGGTGATTTTCAACCAACTGGTCGGGATCGCTTTACGCTCGCGGATCGGCGGCTGGCGCGGCCAGAGCCACTCTGGTTCAGTGACTAATTCCACGCCAGCAGGCAACGTGGGTCCATCATTGAGGGTAACGCCGTTGCGTAATAGGGATAAATCTGATTCCTGTGGTGCACCTTCAATCTGCACATAATAGATTTTTCCGGTGCGCTTTCCGGGCTGCGTAAGTTGCGCCTGAAGCGCGCCATCGTTGGTCAGAATCATCAAACCTTCGCTGTCGCGATCGAGGCGTCCGGCGGCATAAACGTCGCTAACCGGCACGAAATCCTTGAGCGTGCGGCGTCCCGCTTCATCACTGAACTGCGGTAAAACATCGAAAGGTTTGTTAAAGAGTATGACGCGTCGCGGTCCTTTTGGACGTGTGTCACGGCGCACGGGCTGGCGTGCTGCGGTGTTTGGACGCTTATCCTGGTGAATTCGTTGAGAAGTTTTTCGCATGGGCTTTGCAGTCAGAAACAATCGGCGCATTATAACGCGAAACTGCGGTGATTGGCGTAGCGGAAATATTCAAGTAGTATTGACCCGCATCTTACAAATCATTAACAAAAAATCGCTCGAAGGAGAGGTTGATGGAAAGCAAAGTAGTTGTTCCGGCGGAAGGTCAAAAAATCACCCTGGTTCAGGGCAAACTCACTGTTCCGAATAACCCAGTCATTCCTTACATCGAAGGTGATGGCATCGGCGTTGATGTTTCCCCTGTTATGCTGAAAGTGGTTGATGCCGCTGTGAAGAAAGCCTACAACGGCGAGCGCAAAATTTCCTGGATGGAAATTTATACTGGTGAGAAATCAGTAGAACTTTACGGCCAGGACGTCTGGCTGCCGCAAGAAACCCTCGATTTAATCAAAGAGTACCGCGTTGCCATCAAAGGCCCTCTGACTACGCCAGTTGGCGGCGGTATTCGTTCTCTGAACGTGGCGCTGCGTCAGGAGCTGGATCTGTACGTGTGTCTGCGTCCGGTTCGCTACTACACCGGCACTCCAAGCCCGGTTAAACGCCCAGAAGATACCGACATGGTGATCTTCCGTGAGAACTCAGAAGATATCTATGCGGGTATCGAGTGGAAAGCGGGCACGCCAGAAGCGGACAAAGTGATCAAGTTCCTGCGCGAAGAGATGGGCGTGAAGAAAATTCGCTTCCCTGAGCAGTGTGGTATCGGCGTGAAGCCATGCTCTGAAGCGGGCACCAAGCGTCTGGTACGCGCAGCGGTTGAGTACACCATCACCAACGATCGTGATTCTCTGACCCTGGTTCACAAAGGCAACATCATGAAGTTCACCGAAGGCTCATTCAAAGACTGGGGCTACCAGTTGGTGAAAGAAGAGTTCGGCGGCGAGCTGATCGATGGCGGTCCATGGATGAAGTTCAAGAATCCAAACACTGGCAAAGAGATCATCGTTAAAGACGTGATCGCTGACGCCTTCCTGCAGCAGATCCTGTTGCGTCCAGCAGAATACGACGTTATCGCCTGTATGAACCTGAACGGTGACTACATCTCTGATGCCCTGGCGGCACAGGTTGGTGGTATCGGTATCGCACCTGGCGCGAACATCGGTGACGAGTGCGCACTGTTCGAAGCAACCCACGGTACTGCACCTAAGTACGCTGGTCAGGATAAAGTGAACCCAGGTTCCGTTATCCTGTCCGCAGAAATGATGCTGCGTCATATGGAGTGGTTCGAAGCCGCAGACCTGATTGTTAAAGGCATGGAAGGCGCTATCGCTGCTAAGACCGTGACCTATGACTTCGAGCGTCTGATGGATGGCGCTAAACTGCTGAAATGCTCAGAGTTTGGTGACGCGATCATCGCGAATATGTAATTTCTGCCAGCCAGAAATTGAGACGGGAGCCCATGGCTCCCGTTTTTTTATGCGCTAAGTTAATCGGCCTGCTGTTCAACAGAT
The DNA here is from genome assembly GCF_009830025.1 of Pantoea sp. Taur. Classification (NCBI taxonomy): domain Bacteria; kingdom Pseudomonadati; phylum Pseudomonadota; class Gammaproteobacteria; order Enterobacterales; family Erwiniaceae; genus Pantoea; species Pantoea sp. Taur. The sequence goes on along the minus strand of NZ_SZZZ01000006.1, from coordinate 147,216 downwards.
TTGGCGGATGACGCATGCTGCTGCGACAAGCGCCAGAAATCATTGCCGCCCGGATGCTGATACATGCGCAGCCCAAACTGGCCGACAATCGCATAGATATATTCGAAGATCGCTGACTGCGAATTCTCATACTCGACCCAAAATATCGACGAGGTGAAGCAATAGACTTCTACCGGCAAACCTTCCGGCGAGGGTTTCATGGTGCGCACCACGATATACATATCCTGCTTAATATCATCGCGCTGCGACAGCCACGCGGTGAGATATTTGCGGAACACCGTCAAGTTGGTCATGCCGTTGTCAGCAAACCAACGATCGCCCACTGCATTGCTGTCACGGCCATCCATTAACGCTGACAGCTGTTCGTTAACACCGCGAATCTGGCTCATCTGCTGAATGAGTTCGTGATCGAGAAAGCGAATCGACATTTGGTCGAGGTGGAAGCTACGCATAATACGGCGCGCGCCGGAGGAGAACATCGCCTGCCAGTTGGTATAGGTTTCGGTGAGGAAGTTTTTCGTCGGGATGCGCGACAAAGTGTTATCCCAGTTACGCAGCGTAATAGTGTGCAGTGCAATATCAATCACTTCGCCGCTAATGCCTTTATCCGGCATCTCAATCCAGTCACCAAGTTGCAGCACATCGTTGGATGACACCTGAATATTCGCCACCAGCGACATTAAGGTGTGCTGGAACACCAACATTAATACCGCAGCAACCGCACCCAAACTCGAGATAATAATCACTGGCGATTTATTCGACATAATGGCCAGAATCATGATCGCCGAAATAATGTGCACCAGGATCTTGCCGACCTGAATATAGCCCTTGATCGAGTGATTCTTACGCTTTGATTTGCGGGAGTAGGAGTTGTTAACAATCTCCAGCACTTCTGTGAAGAACAGCGACAGATAAACAAAGAACAAAATGCCGCAGATAGTCTTAATAGCAATCAGCAGATGCTCGGGCAGATCTGGCATAAACTGCAGCAGGTAATAGACCGTGATCACCGGAATAAAGTTTGAGAGCTTTTCAGATAGCCGCACATCTTTATCAAGTGGAACCTGTTTTTTGTGTGTGCTGAAGAAGACCTTGCGCACCACCTTCACCACAAAGAATTTGCAGATCAGATGCGTCACCATCCCCGCAATCACCAGCAGCAGCAAGCTAAAAGTGGTGGATAGCAGGGTGTTACTCTCAATAAATTTCTGGATATCGCTTAAATAATTCATATTCACAACATGCCTGACAACGATGGCGGGGATTCAATCACAAACTGTGATCATACTGTATGCGACAAGTGCGCAATTTCTTAACGGCGGTTCGCGCCTGACAATACATTTCGCAAAACTTTGAAACAGATAGCATCCATGAACCCCTCGTCGTGCCTTTTCCGGCAAAACCCGCTATGTTCTGCGCTTCAGATTCTGGAGGTGGTATGCAAGGTGTCATCAAATTCGTTAAGGGCTGGTTGCTGTTTTCGCTGCTGTGGGGCATTTTCATGTGGTTCACTTCGTGGCAGGCGCAGGGTGAGGCCATCAGTATGGTGGTGGTGAAAAGCTTGTACGCTGGATTGATTTATCAGGCATTGATGACCATGGTGGCGCGCTTCAAAGCACGCCGTTCGCAAGCCTGATTGCTCACATCTCCCCACACAGCTTTGCGCAGCACTGACGCTAATTTGCACTCTGTCAGGCAATCTGGCCCGACTCAAAACAGTGTGGGTGGAAGAGAAGATGGCAAAGACGTCATTAGCGGCGTGGTTCTTTTTACTGGTGTCATTTGGCAGCTGTGCGCAATTACCTGACGTGCCAGTGAATATCACTGTGCACCAGGGGCGTCATCTGGATGTGAATAACAGCACGGCTGATGTGGCAGAGACGCCGGATGAACATATTCAGGAAAGGTTGGATGAGGCCGGTCATCATCAATAAGCGTTGGGGCCATGAAGGCCCCCCATCGCCGCTTATTTCCTGCCCAGCAGGAAACCGACAATAATGCCGAGGCTGGCCGCTACCGCCAGGCCAGTTGCCGGATTATCACGTACCGATTTGACCACGCAATCTGCTGCATCCTGCACAGCATAACTGGCTTGCGCGGGATAACGACGCGCGGCACCTTTAGCCTGATGTTTGCGAGAGCCGGTCCATTCCCCGATTTTTTCTTCAACTGCGCCCGCTGCTTCATTCAATTTTGCTTCCGCTTTATCAGTCATGATGACTCCCTGCTGGTTGTGAATATTACGATTCAGCGTAGTCACAGATTTTCAGACCAGCAACCCGCAGGCCAACGAGGTTGTAACAGTGGTTTGCAGGATTGTTGAACTCTGTCCAGGCTTAAACGAAGTAGCAGGCCTTTTGATTTGCGGAAATCAGGCCGTGTCACACCAGGAGGAGAGATGAAACGTGATGTATTAAGTGAAGACGATTACGATGAAGTGTGTCGGGTCATTGGCGACGCGGTGATTGTCCTATCCGAATGTGGCCACGAAACCAAACGCGCTGAAATCACCGATTTATTGCAGCGAACCCGCCACCATCGCGCGCATGATGAACGCGACGAACAGCGGATGCTGGAGCATGCGATTCGTCTGGTCAAACCCTAATCCCTAAGGGTGTCACGAGGCGCCCTTAGGGATTTCCGCGATAAGCCGGATACCAGGTCACTAAAAAATGGCGTAGATGATCGAAACACCACTCGGCATCGTCGGCTTGCTGACAATAATAGCGAACGGTGACTTTCTCATAGCGCATATGACGCTGATGCAAAGGTGACCAGCCCCAATCCAGCACGGCGCGGGCGTAATTGACCAGGGTGCCGCTCTGCATGTTGTGCTGCTTCTCTTGTCGGCTCAGATAGAGTTCAAATGCCTGATCCAGACTTTGCGTCTCCTCACTGCTGCCACTCGATAGCGCCGGGCGTAATGCCACATCGATAAATCCGCACACGCCGTCATCACGCTGCTGCCAGTCACAGGCTAAGGTCATAAATACCCCCTCCTGCAAATTCACCTCTTCCAGTAAACGCCGTAAATTTTCGGAATGTTTACCCGCTGAGATTTCGTCGATGCGATCGGTCTCCAGCGTGAGGTCAAATCCACAAGGATTCACCGAACCATCCGCGTTGGTGGAAGCGGGGAAGGGGAAATCGATGTAGCCGTTATTGTCCAGACTCTTTTCCATAGTACAGGTCCGCAGCGTGAGGAAGCCTGACAATAAACCATCTTTCCCGGCTAAGCACGTTTAAGGGCACGTCCAGGTAATCATGGTGTTCTGATAAGGGTTGATCAGACGGAATTGCTTATCTGACAGCCGCTGAGCGGTGAAGCCCTCAGGCGTCACGGCAGAAGGGACATACTGGAAACGATCGCTGGAGTGCAATGTGCCACTTTTCACCGCCACGCCATCACGCGTGACCGTAAAGGCATTCACCAAATCGAAAATGCGCCCCTGCGTTTGCCCCATTGATTGTCCATAAATGGTCGCGACTTCGCCCGGGCAGTCGACACCTTTGGGCGTGGAGCTGCAACCAGCCAATAATAAAAGGGTGAGTACTACCGTGATTCGCAACATGATCCTGTCCTGGTTCGATTCCTTGTTTGCAGTGGCCCGTCAATGCCCACTGATATGCTGATCATAGCAGGTCTGGCACCGCTTCCCATTTGTCATTTGCTTAATCGTTAAGCGGTAAGAATGTAAAGGGGTGACTTTGGTAGCAGATAAACGTTATTCTTGCCAGCGTTGCGCATCAGGTAAGCAAAACAAGGGCAAATCTATGAAAGAAGAAGAAGCCAGTTTAATGATTCTTCAGCACGCGATTGATAAATTAGAAGCCGACAAAAAAAAGCAGGTAATGAACTGTGTAGCGGCCATACAAGAAGTGATGCAAGGCTTCGATCCGGAAGATGCGGGCCTGGCGTTAATGTTAGTCGCCGCACAGGTTGCAGCAGAGTAATCCCTTTCGGTCATTCCTTCCCCATCCGTTTGCGATGGAAATCCATGCAATATAGCTGCTGCTCAGTCGATATCGGCTGATGCGCAGCGATTGTTCTGCACAGATTAATCTTTCTCCTGGTTCACATTACTGCGCGCTGTGCTAAACCTGACAATGAATCCAAAAGGAGGATGAGATGAAAAAGACATTGCTTTTAATCGGTACTTTTAGCCTCGGCCTACTGCTGGCGGGCTGCGCATCCGATCACGTCATGCACACCACCGATGGGCAGACCATTGTGGTGCAGGGTAAACCTAAAGTGGATGAAGATACCGGCATGATTACTTACAAAGATATTGATGGTAAAGAACAGCAGATAAACCGTAATCAAATCAAAGATATGAACTCGGTTAACTAACGTTTCCTTTACCCTTCTATCCTTGCAGGCCCGTACTCAACGGGCCATTATTCGTTTTATCGCTTTTTTCTGTGTTACGCTTCTCTGCATAAAACCCAACGAAATCATCATCTAACCTCAGCGGAGATCCAATGAAGGCGATAGCTATTGCCGTTGGCTTAATGGCGTGCCATATCGCGCCGGCCTGGAGCGAAACCGAATTTCAAATTACCTGTCCGGGGCGCCCGACCATGACGGTATCGCGTGCGGAATACGGTTTAAGTACGCTGATGTGGCCAACACGTCATTTTCAAATTGCAGCAGGGCAACAGCGCACGCGTTTGCAAGGCGGGGATAAAGTGGCGATTACGCGTTTTCGTAATGGCGATCAGCTGATTGTGAACAAAAACAATGACGATACGTTCTTTGTCTATGCCGATAGCGATAAACTCATCCCCTGCAATCGCACCGAAAAACGCGATGCGGAAATTCTTTCGCTGGAACGATACGACGATAGCCAGCGCCCCAATTCATAGTTGCCTGTCAAAGGAGAAGACGATGCAATTAAGCGTAACCGACACCGTTACCGCAGAGGATCTGGATGATGTTCGTCTCGGCCTCACCGAATATAACAGCCGCTTTATCGATCCCAGTGAGATGCAGGCGATTGGCGTCTTCATTAAGGATGCTTCTGGCCGCAAGCTGGCCGGGTTGACCGGTTCCACCTTTGGTAACTGGCTGCGCATCGACCTGCTATGGGTCGGCGATGCGTTACGTGGGCAGGGCGCTGGTACACAGTTGATTCAGGCCGCCGAAACAGAAGCCCGCGCCCGTGGTTGCCTTTATGCGCAGGTTGATACGGCCAGTTTCCAGGCGCGCCCGTTCTATGAAAAGATGGGCTACACCTTACGCTTTAGCCTCGATAATTATCCGCGTCTGCATCAGCGTCATTACCTCAGTAAATCGCTGTAGCTAGATCAGTGGCTGCTGGCGTAAATCCAGCGGCGATTGCTCTGCCTCATCAATCGCCGCCAGCCAACTCTGCAAATCAACTTTGGCCCATGATAAGTGACCACGCGTGGTACTCATTAGCACGACATCCGGGCGCAGCTCGCGGTACAGCTCCAGTGATTGCTGTAACTCCAGCGGATTACTCTCCGGTACCAACACGCTGATCCAGCGGTTGTAGTCACAGGTTAAGGTATCGCCAACAAACAGATAGGTCTGGCCCAGCGGGGAGTGATAAAGGTAACTGCAGCTGCCGGGTGTGTGGCCGGGTGTGGGCAGCAGATGGAAATCACCAAAGTGGCTTTCCTGCTGAATGAAGGTCTCATCAGGTTCGACAATCAGACTGACCGGCCCCAGTGAACGGCTGTGACAGTAGAGCGCACTGTTAAAACGCTGCTGTATCGCCACGGCGCCGGGCGCGGCTTCATGCCAGTGGGTGAGGTAGTGGCGAATCACCCCGCCCGCATCATTGAGAAACTCATGATCGAGCGGATGTTCGACACGGCCGATGACCAGATTGCCGCGCGGATGGCGCAGCATAAAGCCATGCATCATTAAATCTTGCGCCGTCTCTTCGGCGGGAAATTCCGGGGTGGAGATCCACAAATCTTCGTACAGTGGCTTCAATGTCGGTCTCCTGCGGCAAAACGTTAGCGCAATGTCGGGTGGCCGGTGAAGGCAAGCTGTGCTTCGCCCTGTTCAAGCTGTAAGGTGGCGCTGGCACCCAGCGGCAGCGTGACGGTGTCGGCATCGTGGCCAAACGCCAGTTCGCTGATCACCGGTAGCTGATATTCATCGCGGATGCGTTGCCATACGCTGGCAAAATCGAAACCATTGTCATAAGCCGACAGTGACGTGCTGGTGAAACTGCCGGTGATGATCGCCCGCTGGCGCACCAGAATGCCGCTCTGTTGCAGTTGAATCAGCATACGCTCTATGCGGAAAGGATGCTCATTCACATCCTCGATCACCAAAATGCCGTTTTCAATTTGTGGCATCCAGGGTGTGCCGATCAGTGAGCAGATCATCGCCAGATTGCCACCCCACAAGGTCCCTTGCCAGCGTCCCGCATCCGGGCTGTGGGTCTGCCAGCCTATATTGACTGTAGGAGAAGAGAGCGCCTGCCAAAAGTGTGACAGGGTAAATTCGGATAATGCCTCTGCGCCGAAGTTGCCGGCCAGCATCGGGCCGCTGAAGGTCACCAGCCCGGTTTGCGCCAGTAACGCCAGTTGAATCGCGGTGAAATCACTGTGTCCACAAAGCGCGATAGGTTGATTGAGCAGACGGCGCTGCAGACCGACATAATCAATCTGATCCAGCAAACGCGAGGCACCGTACCCACCGCGCACCGCCAGCACAATATCGGGCAGCGTGCTCAGTGTTGCCAGCTGGTTCACATCATTCAACCGTTCCCCGTCTTCGCCCGCAAAACGCTGGAAGCGGCGTGTAATCGCTGATAAGTTGTCCAACTGATGTCCCTGAGCCTGTAAACGACTCACTGCACGTTGGGCCGCATCCTGATTATGGCAATAGCCGGAGGGGGCGATCAGACGAATAGATCGGGGGGAAAGCATAGCGTTCATCCTGATTTAAAGTGGCCTGCCGATGATGGCGAAATCCGTTACCGATGTCACGGCAGCACAAGGTTTTTTACGTATTTAGGATAAACGGTAATTTTGCATTGCGCTGCGCCAGATATGATAGCTTGCGCCAACTCTATTGCGGAACCAAAAATCAGTGAAAATTCGACTACTTATGCTATCTGCGCTGTTGCTCGCGGGCTGTGCCAGTGAGCCAGAAAAAACGGTCGTGCCAGAGAAAAATACGCCATTAACCCAGGCACCACCGTCGAAAGTGAATGATGCATGGTCAATGTTTACCGAAGATGCCGCCAGTCATTATGGCGTTGATGAGAAGTTAATCAGCGCCATTATTAGTGTCGAATCCGGGGGCAATCCCACCGTTACCAGCCGTTCAAACGCGGTAGGGTTGATGCAGATTAAAGCCTCAACGGCGGGGCGTGCGGTGTATCGCACTCAGGGACGTCACGGTCAGCCGACGTCTTCGGAATTGCGCGATCCAGCGAGAAATATCGATATCGGTGCGGCATATCTCAAGCTGCTGCAGGATTCTGAGTTGGCCGGTATTCGAAATCCACTCACGCTGCGTTATGCCACCATCGTTTCTTACGCCAACGGTGCTGGTGCGTTGCTGCGCACCTTCTCACGGAATCGCGATCGGGCGATTGCGATGATCAACTCGATGACGCCGGACGAATTCTATCAGCATGTGCAGGATAAACATCCGGCGGCACAGGCACCACGTTATCTGTGGAAGGTCACAACGGCCTACCGAACCATCGGATAAGTCGGCTTTGCGAAGCGCGGCTCGTCAGGGCCGCGCCTTAAAGTGCCCGGTTAAATCGGTCATTCCATCAGCAATCGTGCGGTGGGATAATCCACAATCAGCACTTTCACATATCCACCGCGCAACGCTCCGCGAATCGCCTGGGCTTTCTCTTTGCCGCCCGCCAGTGCTACCACTTGCGCACACTGTTTAACCTGCGCCAGCTCCATGCCAATCACCGGATCTTCCTCGGCGTTCAACACCGGTTTTCCGTCAGCATCAAAATAATGCAAACAGATATCGCCCACCGCACCGCGCTCGGCCAGCGTGCGCAGCATCTCGCCGTCATAGTAGTTGCCGGAATTGCGTAGCAGCGCGGAAGGCTCAAGATCGCCAATGCCGACAATCGCCAGATCCACTTGATCAAACTTTTCCAGCACCACGGCCACGTCTGGGTTTACTGATAAGCGTTGACGATCCTGCACTGAATGCTCAATCGACTGCGACGGCAGCAACCAGGCCGGACAATCCAGCAGCGCCGCAAGATTCTGCGTCAGGATGGTGGCCTGCACGTTGCCGTTCGCACCCACCCCACCAAGCAGCTGGATCACGCCTTTGCAGGGCGCACTCAGCGGATGCAACGCGTCCACCATCGCGCGAATGGTGCCACTCCATGATGAAATGCCGATCAGTTCATCGGCGCGCAGGCGGGTTTCCAGATAGTGCGCCGCTGCTGAGCCAATCGCCTGTTTAATTTGCAGCGCGGAAGCCTGATCCGGCACATCGACCACAATCACCTGTGGCAGCTGATACTGCTGCTCAATCGCCTTCTCCAGTTCGGGATAGACATTGGCGGGTGGCACCACGCTGATTTTCACTACGCCTTCTTTCACGCTGCGATTGAGGATGCGTGACACAAAGGATTGCGACAGCTTCAGCAGTTGCGCAATATCGGACTGCTTCATGCCTTCCACATAATAAAGCGTGGCGATTTTTACCATCAGCCGCTGTTCGTCCTGTTTTGCCATGGTTTTTTCTCTCTCTTAACCTGCCTGGTATTGTTAATCAGGCTGTCATAAATAACAACGCAGAACATTTTGTGATCGTTTTCGCTTTTTCAGGATCGCGCGATGGACGAGTCCAGGAAGCCAGCGCATAGTCATTATGCATATAAAATCGCAATTGAATATATATTCAAGCGGAGAAAAAACAATGAAAGCTTCTGTCCTCAAAATGACCCTACTGGCTTCACTGATGTTAGCTTCAGCGGCAACGCTGGCGGCAGAAAAGGGCTTGATTGCTATCATCACGCCTTCTCACGATAACCCGTTCTTTAAAGCTGAAGCCGATGGCGCGCAAGAGAAAGCCAAAGCGCTCGGTTACACCACGCTGGTGGCCTCGCACGATGATGACGTGAATAAGCAAAACCAGCTGATCGAAACCGCCATTGCGCGTAAGGCCAAAGCGATCATTCTCGATAATGCCGGCGCAGACGCCACCGTCGGGCCGGTACAAAAAGCCAAAGATGCCGGAATCCCCACCTTCCTGATTGACCGCGAGATCAACAAAACCGGCGTCGCCGTGGCGCAGATTGTCTCTAACAACTATCAGGGCGCGCAGCTGGGCGCAGAGAAGTTCGCTAAGTTGCTGAACGGCAAAGGCGACTACGTTGAGCTGCTGGGCAAAGAGTCGGATACCAACGCGGGCGTGCGCTCACAGGGCTATCACGACGTGCTGGATGACTATCCCGATATGAAGATGGTGGCGCAGCAGAGTGCCAACTGGAGCCAGACCGAAGCCTTTAGCCGCATGGAAACCATTCTGCAGAAAAATCCCAACATTGTCGGGGTGATTTCCGGGAATGACACCATGGCGCTGGGGGCAGAAGCCGCGCTGAAAGCCGCCGGTAAAACCAACGTAATTGTGGTGGGCTTTGACGGCAGCGACTACACGCGCGATTCCATCATCAATAAAGGCAACATCAAAGCCACGGTGCTGCAACCAGGCTGGGATCAGGCACAAATGGCGGTTGAGCAGGTGGATTACTACCTGAAAAACGGCAAAGCGCAAAAAGAAGAGAAGCAGCTGATGGATTGCGTGCTGATCGACGACAGTAACGCCGCGAAGCTGAAAAACTTCAACCTGGCGAAATAAGACGGAGGTCGGCATGAAGGGAAAAGCAGCAACCGGGCTGATGGTTGGGCTCTTATCGCTGATATTGACCGCCTGCACCGTGGTGGATCTCGATGCAAACGGCAATCCCATCATGCCGAAAGATCCGAATGCCAAACCCGGCTACAGCAACCAGACGCCACAGCAGATCGCCGAATCGAGCTGGGCCAGCCGGGTGCAGCAACCGGCTGAGAAGCAGGCGCTGAGCTGGGCGGATATGGAAACCAAAAGTCATACCGTCAAGGCGGGTGGCAGCGAAAGCGTGTTTGTGCGTGCCGGAGGAACCGTCACCGCCTTTGATAACAGCAACGAACGCGAACGCAGCCTGACTGTCACCATCAATGGCAAACCGGTCAAGGTGTTGATTGGGCCGGTACTGCGCAGTAATGCAATTCGTGATGCGGCGGGCTATCGCTTTGAAGAGTTCACCAATCAGGTGCAATACGCACAGCTGACTAAAGCGTTGAACCGCCATGCCGTCCAGCAGCTACCGCCGGTGGATGCCAGTTGGGTCGGCAAACCGGTGCAGGCGCTGTTAGCCGTCAGTATGGAGCCGAATCAGGTGAATGACGTGGTGGCGATTCAGTTGCAGCAAGGGAATCCATGATGAGCGATGAAATCATCCTGCAGGCCAAACAGATGTCGATGTTGTTTCCGGGCACCCTGGCGCTGGATCGTGTCGATTATCGCGTGTGGCGCGGCAAAGTGAACGTCATCATCGGTGAAAATGGGGCAGGTAAATCCACGCTGATGAAGATCCTCGCCGGGGTGCAGCAGCCCACTAGCGGCGAAATGTTCCTTAACGGCGAAAAAGTGGTGTTGAGCAGTACGCGAGACGCCGCCCGCCACGGTATCGGCATGGTGCATCAGGAACTCAACCTGTTCGAAAACCTCAGCGTGGCGGAGAACATCTTTCTGGGACGGGAAATCCAGCGCGGAATCAGCCCGATTAACGAAGCAGAACAGAAGCGACGCACGGCTGCGTTATTGCAACGTCTCGACCAGCCAATTTCACCGGACGAGATGGTCGGCAACCTGAAAGTGGGTCAGCAGCAGTTGGTGGAAATTGCCAAAGCGCTGGCAGAAAACGCCGACATCTTAATTCTGGATGAGCCGACCTCGGCGTTGAGCAAAACCGAAGTGGAGATCCTGTTCCGGGTGATCCGCGAACTGACGCGGCAGGGGGTTTCCATCATTTATATCTCACATCGGCTGGAAGAGCTGATGGCGATTGGCGATGTGATCACCATCCTGCGCGACGGTCGCTTTCAGGCGGAAGCGAAGGTCAGCGACATCGATGTGCCGTGGATCGTGCGTGAAATGCTCGGCAGCGAACCGGTGAGTAACTTTCTGCCGCCTAATCGTCAGTTCGGGGCGGCGGTGCTGGAAGCCGAGCACATCACCTGCGTCAGTGCCCATGGCAATACGCTGGTGGACGATGTCAGTTTCAATGTGCGCGCCGGGGAGATTGTCGGCATTTATGGCCTGATGGGCGCGGGGCGCACCGAGTTGTTTGAGTGCCTGCTCGGCAGCCAGCGCAACTATCTCGGCAAACTGTGGCTGGACAGCAAACCGTTACCCACACGCTTGCCAACGGCCGAACGTATTCGTATGGGCATGAGCCTGGTGCCGGAAGATCGCAAACGGGCCGGTATTTTCCCGGTCTCCTCTGTGGCCAGCAATCTCACCATTGCCAGCCTGTGGCGACGTTTATCGCATCGCACCGTGATCGCCGAACAAGCTGAACGCGAAGCGGTAAACAGTACGGTAGGCAATCTGGCCATCAAAATCTCGTCACCCGACGTGGCGATCAGTGCGCTGAGTGGCGGCAACCAGCAGAAAGTGGTGATTGGCCGTTCATTGCTCACCAATCCACGTTTACTGCTGCTGGATGAGCCGAGCCGGGGCATTGATGTGGGTGCCAAAGCGGAAGTGTTTCGCATGATGGTGAAACTGTCAGAGCAGGGCATTGCCGTGGTGTTCTCCACCTCCGATTTAAAAGAAATTATGGCCGTCGCCGATCGCATTCTTGTGATGTCTGGCGGCAAGTTGACAGCTGACCTGCCGCGCGCGGAAGCGGAAGAGGCGGCGCTGGTTAAAGCAAGTGCACAGGGGTTCTGAGCATGAAAAACAATGGCGCAATGGCGCTCGCTTCGCCAGGTAAGGTTTTCAACTCGCGTGAAGGCATGATTCTGCTGCTGTTAAAACTGCGCACCTTTATCGCGTTGTTCCTCATCGTCGGCTTCTTTGCCATCACCGTGCCGGATTTCCTCGCCGTGGGCAGCATGGTGATCATGGTCAAACACATCGCCATCAATGCGTTTCTGGCGCTCGGCATCACCTTTGTGATTATCACGGCGGGTATTGATCTCTCCATCGGCGCTACGCTGGGCCTGTGCGGCATGATTGCCGGCTGGTTGATTACCAAAGGCATTGTGTTGCCGATGTTTGGCATCGCCATCTTTCCCAGCGTTTGGGTGATTGTGCCCGTGGTGTTAGTGGTGGGTGGACTGATTGGCGCGGTGAATGGCTGGATCATCACCAAATACAACGTGGCCCCGTTTATCTGCACGCTGGGCACCATGTACATCCTGCGCGGGGCGGCGATGCTGACCTCTGGCGGCGAAACCTTCCCCGGCTTGCAGGGCAATCCGCTGCTGGGTAACACCGGTTTCGACAAAATCGGTGCGGGGTATTTTCTCGGCTTACCGTGGGCGATCTGGATGATGGTGGTGCTGGCGCTGGTGATTGCCTATGTAGCACGTCGCCTGCCGTTTGGCCGTCAGGTGTATGCGATTGGTGATAACGAGCGTGCAGCGGAACTCTCTGGCGTCAAAGTGAAGTCGGTGAAAATCTGGGTTTACACCATTTCAGGTTTCTGTGCGGCGATTGCCGGCATTGTGGTCTCCTCGCAACTGGTAGCCAGCCATCCGGCGAACGGCACCTCATTCGAGATGAATGCGATTGCGGCGGTCGTGCTGGGTGGTACGTCACTGGCTGGCGGGCGCGGCACCATTCTCGGCACGCTGGTGGGAGCATTTGTTATCGGTTTCCTCGCGGATGGCCTAATCATGATGGGCGTCAGCGAGTTCTGGCAAATGGTGATCAAAGGCATCGTGATTATCGTGGCGGTGATCATCGATCAGATGCAGAGCCGCATGCAGCAAAAGGCCGCCGTGGTGGCGCAGAAGGCATTGATTCAGGAAGGTGAGGCCAAAGGTTAATCGGTTGGGTGCCGGCAGAAATTGTCTGCGCCCCTTTTTTTGTACGCAATGAATATATATTCAATAACGCTTTAAAATGCAGAGGTGTCTATGAATCCTTTCAAATATTCGGTGGCGGACCTGGCAGCGAAAGCGCGCGCTGTGCGTCGCCGCATCATCCAGCTCAATGCCGGTAGTCCGGCGGGTGGACATACCGGTGCCGATCTCTCTCAGGTCGAAATCCTGACGGCACTCTATTTCCGCATCCTGAATTGCGCACCGGATCGCACTAACGATCCGCAGCGGGACATTTACATCCAGTCGAAAGGGCATGCGGTCGGCGGCTATTACTGTGTGCTGGCAGAGGCGGGCTACTTCCCAACAGAGTGGCTGCCGACTTATCAGCATTCGGATTCGCATCTGCCGGGTCATCCGGTGCGGCAGAAAACGCCGGGCGTGGAACTCAACACTGGTGCTTTGGGTCACGGCTTACCGGTGGCGGTGGGTATTGCGCTGGCGGCGAAAAAAGACAACAGCGACCGCCGCATCTTCGTGGTCACCGGCGACGGTGAACTGGCCGAGGGCAGTAACTGGGAGGCCGCGCTGGTGGCGGCGCACTACAACCTCGATAACCTGGTGATCATCAACGACAAGAACAAACTGCAGCTGGCAGGGCACACGCGCGACATTATGAACACCGATCCGCTGCCGGATAAATGGCGAGCCTTCGGTCTGGAGGTCACTGAATGCAACGGTAATGACATGGCTTCCGTGGTGGAAACCATTGAAAACCTGCCACGTAACGGCAAACCGCAGGTGATTGTGGCGCATACCGAGAAAGGCTTTGGCATCTCCTTTATTCAGGGCAAACCAGAGTGGCATCACCGTGTGCCGAAAGGGGAAGAGATCGAACTGGCACTGGAGGAATTAAAAGATGAGTAATGCAAAACACCTGGCCACGGTGATGGTGGAAGCCTTTATTGACGCGGTTAATCGCGGTGTGGATCTGGTGCCGGTGGTGGCAGATTCCACCTCAACGGCAAAAATATCGCCTTTCATTAAGGCGTTTCCCGATCGGTTGGTGAACGTCGGCATTGCGGAACAAACTCTGGTGGGCACGGCGGCCGGTCTGGCAATCGGTGGAAAAGTGGCGGTGACCTGTAATGCAGCTCCGTTCCTGATTTCGCGCGCCAACGAGCAGGTAAAAGTGGACGTCTGTTACAACAATACCAACGTCAAACTGTTTGGCCTGAATGCCGGTGCCAGTTACGGCCCGCTGGCCAGCACCCACCACAGCATTGATGATATTGCGGTGATGCGTGGCTTCGGCAATATCGAGATTTACGCGCCATCCTGCCCGCTGGAGTGCCGCCAGATCATCGATTATGCCCTTGCGCATGTGGGGCCGGTTTACATCCGTCTGGATGGCAAAGATCTGCCTCAGCTGCACGATGAAAACTACCAGTTCCGTCCCGGCCAGATCGACGTGTTGCGTGAAGGCAACGACATCGTGCTGGTGGCAATGGGTTCCACCGTGCATGAGGTGGTGAGCGCGGCTGAGCAATTACATGAACAGGGAATCAGCGCAGGTGTGATCGCCATTCCATCAATTCGTCCCTGTGATACCCAACGGCTGCAAGAGCTGTTAAAGCATTATCCGGCGGTGATCACCGTAGAAGAACACAACGTCAACGGCGGCGTCGGCAGCCTGGTGGCCGAAGTGCTGGCTGAAGGCGGCTGCGGAATTCCGCTGTTACGTCTGGGCATCCCCGATGGGCAATACGCGATTGCTGGCGATCGTGCCTCCACGCGCGCGCATCATGGTATTGACGCCGCCAGCGTGGTGAAGAGTGCAGTGCGCATGTGTGCAGGAGCGTAAACATGGCGGGTCCATTAATACTGGCAATTGATGAAGGTACCACCAACGCGAAAGCCATAGCGGTGGACCGCGCAGGCAACGTGGTGGCGCGCGGCAGCCAGCCTCTGACGCTAGCCCATCCCCAGCCCGGATTGGCCGAACAGCATCCGCTGGCGATCTGGCGGGCGGTGAAACAGGCGATTGAAAGCTGTCTGGCGCAGTGTGGCGGGGCAGAGGTGGCTGCCGTCGCGATCAGCAACCAGCGCGAGTCGGTGCTGATCTGGCAGCGCCGCGACGGTCAGCCGCTGACGCCATTGGTGAGCTGGCAGGATCGCCGTTCGGAAGCCTTTTGTCGCGATTTACGCATGGCGGGCAAAGCGCCACGCATCACCGGCTTAACTGGTTTGGCGGTGGACCCGATGTTTCCGGCGGGCAAACTCACCGGGATGCTGGCGGCGATTCCGGATGGACTGGCGCGTGCGCAGGCCGGTGAACTCTGCATCGGCACGGTGGATAGCTGGCTCAGCTGGCAACTGAGCGGCGGCGAAAGTTTTGTCACCGATCACGCGAATGCGGCCCGCACCCAACTCTACAATTTGCACAGCGGCGACTGGGATGACGAGCTACTAGCGCTGTTCCATATCCCGCGCGCGGCGCTGCCACATATTGTGCCCTCCGCCAGTGCGCAGGGTGTTGTCACGGTACAGGACATCGCCGGACTGAAAGCGGGTACGCCCATTTTGTCGCGCATTGGCGATTCTCATGCGGCATTACAGGCGCAACGCAGTGCGGGCGAAGAGGTGGTGAAAGCCACTTACGGCACCGGTTCATCACTGATGATGTCGATGGCCACCCCTTTGCTGACCGAGAACGGCCTCAGCACCACGGTGGCGTGGCATGATGGCACGCTGCGTTTTGCTTTCGAGGGCAATATTACCCATACCGGTTCGGGCGCGGCCTGGCTGGGACGCATGCTGGGCATCAGCGATCCGCGTGAACTGACGGCGATGGCGCAGCGCAGCGAGCATAATCAGGGCATCTATTTCGTGCCTGCATTGTCAGGCCTGGGCGCGCCCTGGTGGGATTTGAAGGCGCGCGGCATGGTATGTGGCCTTACCGATGCCGCCACGCCAGAGGTGCTGGCGCGCGTGGCGCTGGAATCGATCACCTTCCAGATTGCCGATGTGTTCTTCGCTATGGAGCAGGCCAGTGGTGTGCAGTTACCCGCGCTCTGTGTGGATGGCACGGCAACCGAAAACAGTTGGCTGATGCAGTTACAGGCAGACGTGTTGCAGCGGCCGCTGAAACGTGCCCCTACCGCTGAAGTCTCCGCCCTGGGTGCCGCGCTGCTGGCGGGGCGTTCATTAGGCTGGTGGCAGCAGGGCAGTGATATGCAGGCGTTGCAGGGGGGCAGCGTGATTGAGCCGCGCAGCGATCGCGCGACCATTATGCAGGAGAATTATCGCGGCTGGCTGGAAGCGGTGGCGCGTTGTCGTTATCAACCGCACCATTAATCTTTATCGTCTCAATGACAACGTATGGCGCGAGGGCGAGTCACACCGCGCTTGCCCAGGCGTGATAAATCGTGTCGTAGAGAAATCTGCGGGGTTCGCTCTGGTCCCCGCATGTTACCCAATTACTGGAAGCGATTCGCTTTGTCGCGCGCCAGACGCTCCAGGGCAAAGATCACCTGCTGTAGCTGGCGTTCCTGCACCGGCTCAATGGCGGTAAAGCGGAAGCTGAGACGAGGGGTTGTGCGGGTTTCATTCTTGCTGGTGACGGTGCTGCGCTCGCCAATATTCAGCAGCTGTGCCGTGACCTCAAAATGACCGTATTCGCCCAACTCCACGCGCAGATTTTTAAAGGTGTCACCGCGGTTCAGACCCTCTGGCAAGCTTTCGTCCAGCAATACTCCTGCACCGCCGAGAGAGAGATCCTGCAAACGAAAACGCGCCTTACTGCCATCCGGCCACTGCGTATGGCAGTAAAACACTGGCTCCATCGGGGCGGAAACACGGAAAAACTCACGACGCTGGATCTGCCACAGCAGTTCAGGCAGTGGGGCAGTGAAAGCCGGTAAGCCTTCGAACTCGGTGCGCTCCAGTTTGATCAAGCCAAACTCGACTTTTGCCCCCTGCGTTTCTGCCGCGATATTCACTTCGCCGCCCTGCAGCGCTAAATCGTTGTCCAGTGCATTGCTGCCGAGATCGAAGATCACGCGATCCTCGTCGGCATCCAGCATGCGACTGATAAATTGACCGCGCGAAAAACTCACCATTAAAGGGGTCTGGAAACGCAACAAATCCTTCATTACGTTTAAAACAGCAAGGGTGCCTCGTTTGAGATATTGTTCGTTATCGGCTTCTTTCACATCCTGCTCCACTTATCCGATTGTTATTATCACGGGTGACACGGCTATCGCATTATTATCGACAGGGTGGCAAAAAGCTTTAGCCTGCTAACTCTCTATCTACTGTGATGTTCATCAAGCAGATTAAAAATATCCGACTATACTAATCGCAGTGAACACCTTGATTCATAACGTAAGGAGCAGTAAATGGGTATCATTTCATGGATTATTTTTGGTTTGATTGCCGGGATCATCGCTAAATGGATCATGCCAGGTAAAGATGGCGGTGGATTCATCATCACTGTGGTTTTAGGGATCGTCGGCGCGGTAGTTGGCGGCTGGATCAGTACCCTGTTTGGCTTCGGTAAAGTTGACGGTTTCAACTTTGGCAGCTTCGTGGTGGCGGTGATTGGTGCCATCGTGGTGCTGTGGATCTACCGTAAAGTGCGCACCTAGCAGTACCCCCTGATTTAATGAAATCCGCATCCCGCCGGGATGCGGATTTTTTTTGGCAGTTAGAAGTCGTAGCCCACGGTGGCGGTAATGGTTCGCTCTGCGCCGCGATAGCAATACCCGGTGCCATAACAGGCGGCGAGATACTTTTTGTCGGTCAGGTTATTGGCATTGATCTGCAGCCATGCCCCTTTCAACTGTGAATTCCACGCACTCAGGTCGGCACGGACTGATGCATCCAACAACGTCACTGACGGCAAACGTGTGGTGTTTTCATTATCAGCCCACTGTTTACCGATATAACGCACACCCGCACCGGCGCTCAAGCCGTAATCAAACTGATAGTGACCCCAGAATGACGCCATGCTGTTCGGCGTGACGTAAGGCGTATGGCCATCATTCCCGTCAACGGAATCTTTGAAACGCAGATGGTTCAGCGTGTAACCGGCGATGGTGCTGAGTCGCGGCGTCAGCTGGTTGCGGGCTTCCAGCTCAATGCCCTGCGAATGCACTTTACCGGAAGGACTGTAGGTGCTGTCTACCACGTTGCGGTTCGCCACGTCGTTCTGCGTCAAATCGTACAGCGCGATGGAGTACATATCGCGCGTGCCCACCGGCTGGTATTTCACACCAGCTTCGTACTGCTCGGAAGTGGTTGGCTTCAGCTGATTGCCGTCTGGGTCGGTCAAAGAAGCCGGGGTAATCGCCTGGCTCCAGCTGACGTAAGGTGAAATACCGCTGTCGAACGCATACAGCAGCGCAGCACGGCCGCTGACGTGGTCATCCTGGCGACGGCTGGTGCCATTATTGGAGACGATGCGATCGTAACGACCAGAGAGATCCAGATGCCAGCGGTCGAGCTGCATTTCATCCTGCAAGTAGAGCCCGGTCTGATAATAGCGACGCGTTTGTTCGGTCCAGCTGTAATCCGGCATGCTGCCGACCGCTTCGCCCGTCCAGGGGTTTAATGAACTCGCATAGCCACTGGCTTTACTCAAATCATTCTTATAACGGTGGTATTCGGCACCGAGGATCACCCGATGCTGCAGCGCGCCGGTGGCAAAATCGGCCTGCAGACGGTTATCGTTGGCCCATGCGCTGAGCGAGGAACGTTCACCGGAGTAGTAGCGGGTCAGCAGGTCCGGGTTAGCGGCATCCCAGCCAATCTGATACACCTGATCGAGATCGACATTGGCGTGGCTATAGCTGGCGGTGGAGTATACAGACCACACTTCATTGAAGCGGTGCGAGAAGTCGTAGCTGTAGATCTGCTCGTGGCGCTTGAACTGATCCAGCGCGCTGTCGCCCTCATAGAATCCATCACTCAGCTTGCGGCCATTATGGCTATAAAGCGTGCCTTCAGCGGGCACGGAACCGTGATAACCGCCGGATGGATCTTTTTGCAGATAGGCTCGCAGCACCAGACTGGTGTCTTCGCTGGGTTGCCATAGCAGCTGTGGCGAAATCGCATATTTTTCTTCACGGGTGTGATCGTATTGCGTATCGCTGTTACGCGTGATGCCGGTGAGACGGAAAGCCCACTGATCGTTAATCGCATTGGTGTAGTCAAAGGCGGCGCTGTTGGTGGCGTTGGTGCCGGTCGACAGGCGGAAATGGCCCTCTTCAGCAAACTGCGGCCGCTTGCTCACCTGATTGACTAATCCGCCTGGTACGGTCTGGCCGTAAAGTGCGGAGGAGGGGCCTTTGATCACATCAACGCGATCGAGGAACCAGTTATCTACCTGCAAGATGTTGAAGCTGCCGCCATCACTCATGATGCGCAAGCCATCCAGGAAGGTGTTGTCGACATCGCCGCCATGAAAACCACGTAGCGCGATGGTGTCATAACGCGTAGCGGCACCGCCAAAGTTGGTGAATACGCCCGGCGTATAGTTCAGTACCTGATTGAGATCCTGCGCACCCTGATCCTCCATCTGCTGACGTGTTACCACCGAGATGGACTGCGGCGTGGTGATCAGCGGCTGATCGGTTTTACTGCCGCCGCTGCTGCGGGTGGCGAGATAGCCTTGTGTCGGTGAGTTGGCGCTCTCCTGCGGTTGCGCGGTGACGACGATGGACTCTTCTGCGAAGGTTGCGGCAGGGAGGGCCAGAGCCAGTGCACAGAGCACGCGGGTACGATTAAGGGTAAAAAGCGTCATCGGAAATCCTTTAACGGGAAGCAGAACAAAAGCAGCACTCAACCGGCAATGCCGAAAATTGAGAATACGATTAAAACTAAGAGTGAGAATTATTATCTTTTAGTGGTGTGTGTTTCAAGTTGTTAATGTGAGTGAAAGAGATTGTGAGGAAATAAACAGGAGGGGTAGCGTAGCGAGCGCGGCTTTAAGTGAGAAAAGGTTTCATGATGCAGTCATACCATCTGTCGCGGTGCGCGAGGGTGTGTAAACCTGAGGTGATGACTTCGCTGTGTTCAGTGCTGGCATCGTATGCCTGAGATGATGGCATTCAGCACCTTAGCTTTAACAGCGCGAACCGATTGCGCTGCTACCGTTTGACAAACAAAGCAGTAGCAGCGGTTTTAAAGTAGAGGGAGAGGGTTATTTACCCGCACTCAGCGCGGGCATATTCGGGATATCGCTCGCGTTATTACAGGTGTGATCTTTCGGGCAGTATTTATCAAGTAGTTTGAGCGTCACGCCGTTGGTCCAGCCGAAACCGTCCTGCAACGGATATTCACCGCCACCACCGCCGCCCAGTTGCGCGCCTTCCACCACATACTTCTCAACCAGCTTGTGCTCTTTGTCGTAAGTGGCCTGCACGTTCTGCAGGAAGCGCTGACCAATTTCCTGTGCCAGCTTGGGTTGCTTGTAATGTTCCAGACCTTCCACCGCCACCCATTGCAGAGGCGCCCAGCCATTTGGTGCATCCCATTGCTGACCATTGTTCACGGTGGTGGTCACCAAACCGCCAGGTTTCAACAGCTGTTTCTCCACCGCTTTGGCAGTGCGGTCCGCCTGTTTCTCGCTCGCCACCTGCATATAGAGTGGGAACAAGGTAGCGGCGGTCAGCTGCGGATGAATGTGTTTTTTCTGCCAGTCATAGTCGGCATACCAGCCCTGTTTCTCATTCCACAGATAACGATTAATCGCTGCCTGACGTTTCTCAGCATCTGCCGCGAACTGTTTGGCTTTGTCATCCTGATTCGCCAGTTTCGAGGCTTTGGACAATACCTGCTCCAGATGGAACATCAGGCTATTGAGATCGACCGGTGCCAGTTGGGTGGTGCGGATCGAGGCCAGATTGTGGGCATCGGTAAACCAGCGAGAGCTGAAGTCCCAACCCGAGGCCGCACCGGCACGCAGATCGCGATACACCTGCTGTTTATTGCGATCCGGCGCCTTGTTGGCGGTGTTCACATCGTCGAGCCAGGATTCGGTGCGCGGCGCATCGCGGTCATCCCAGTAGCGGTTAAGCAGAGTGCCGTCGCCGAGTTTGATCACGCGCTTACTGGCCTGACCGGCAGCGACCTTATCGCTGTCTGCCATCCAGTAGTCATACTCTTTCTGCAACTGCGGCAAATACTGGCGATAGACATCATCACCTTTATGCGTCGCCAGCAGATCCACCATCAGGCTAAAGAATGGTGGCTGCGAGCGGCTGAGGTAATAACTGCGGTTGCCGTTGGGGATGTGGCCGTATCTATCCAGTTCAGTGGCGAAGTTATCCACCATATCCTGCACGCGATCCCAGTGCCCGCTCTCGGCGAGACCCAGCATGGTGAAGTAGCTGTCCCAGTAATAGACTTCGCGGAAGCGGCCGCCCGGCACCACATAGGGTTTCGGCAGTGGCAACAGGGAATCATACTGGCTGGCGGTCGGTGTCGATCGTGTCAGCACCGGCCACAGGCCGTTGATATGTTCACGCAGGCTTTGTCCTGCAGGCGGCACGTATTTGTCCTGCTCTTTAGGCAGGGTGAAATTAGCGTCCACGAAATGCTTGAGGTCGAAGTTGCGCTGGCTCTTTTGCATCTGCCAGTCCGCCAGTATCGAGGAAGGATTGTACTTCGGAACCGCATCGGCAAAGGTTTTCTGATCCGGATAAAATTTTGCCTGCTGTACCGCATTAAACAGAGGCCCCAGGCGGATATCGGGCGGCTGTGGCTGGCTGCTTAGCATTCGGCTGGTATCTTCCGCCTGCGCAACAGAGGCGCTGGTCAGCAGCGCCGCGCTCAGTAAGAACGTCAGTGGCGCGGGGGTGAATTTGACATTTTTTATCATCGGTTTTTCTCCTTGTCCGAAAAGGTGGTGCGCTAACACATTGACCACCCGAACAACTTTAGTCGCTAACGTGCCGCTTAGCCGCCTCAAGCCATGGAAATGTGAAGCCGCGGGAATTAATCACGCAAGAAATTGCATTAACCTTAAGGTTTTTGCTTGCCCTGAAGCGCTATTTGCCTGAGGCTGAAGGAAAAAAAGGAGAGCTGTATGGAGATCATCTGGTATCACCCGTCGCAAGCCCCCGATCGCTGGCTAGCGGGACTACGTCAGCGTTTACCGCAAGCCAACGTGCGCTACTGGCAGCCAGGCGACACGGATCCGGCGGATTATGCCATCGTGCGTTCGCCACCCACCGAGATGCTGGCTGGTCGTCCATTGAAAGGTGTGTTTGCCATGGGCGCGGGCGTGGACGAAATTCTTAAGCAACTGCGCGCCCATCCGGAAATGTTAGCCGATGAGGTGCCGCTGTTCCGTCTCGAAGATACCGGCATGGCGCGACAGATGCAGGAATACGCCAACTGGTGCGTGCTAGGCTGGTTCCGCCGTTTTGCCGACTATCGTCAGCAGCAGCAACAGGCAAACTGGCAGCCACTCGACACAGCGGAGCGCTCTGACTTTACCATCGGCGTGCTCGGTGCGGGCGTGTTGGGCAGTAGCGTGCTGGAAAGTTTACGTCAGTGGGGTTTCCCGCTGCGTTGCTGGAGCCGCTCGGCTAAGCAGATTGAAGGCGTGCAAACTTTCCACGGTCGCGATCAGCTGGATGCATTTCTCGATGGGACTCAGGTGCTGATCGACCTGTTGCCCACCACGCCGGAAACCACCAACCTGATCGATGAAAAGTTTCTGCGCGTGTTACCGCAGGGTGCCTTTTTCCTCAATCTGGCGCGTGGCGCGCACGTGGTGGAAGCCGATCTGCTGGCCGCATTGAACAGCGGTCAACTGGCGGGCGCGGCGCTGGACGTGTTCCAGACCGAGCCACTGCCGGCGGATCACCCGCTCTGGTCTCATCCACATGTCACATTGACGCCACATACTGCGGCTATCACGTTGCCCGGCGAGGCGATGGATTTCATTGCCGGTGCCATACTTGCTCTGGAGCAAGGGGATCAGCCGGGTGGTTTAGTTGATCGTCAGCGCGGTTATTAATTCACATTGAGTCAGGAGAAGAGGATGTATCCCGTCGATTTGCATATGCACACCGTTGCCAGTACCCACGCATACAGCACACTGCATGACTATGTGGTGCAGGCGAAGCAGAATGGCCTGAAGCTGTTTGCCATCACCGATCACGGCCCGGATATGGCGGATGCGCCGCACTACTGGCACTTCGTTAATATGCGTATCTGGCCACGCGTGATTGATGGCGTAGGCGTTTTGCGTGGTATTGAAGCCAACATCAAAAATCAGCAGGGTGAAATTGACTGCAGCGGCCCGATGCTGGATGCGCTGGATCTGATTGTGGCCGGTTTCCATGAGCCGGTGTATGCACCGCGTGATAAAGCGCATCACACGGAAGCGATGATTGCCGCGATGGCCGGTGGACTGGTGCATATTATTTCGCATCCGGGCAACCCGAAATTCCCGGTGGATATCCGCGCCATTGCCGAAGCGGCCGCGCATTATGATGTGGCGCTGGAGATCAACAACTCTTCCTTTACTCACTCACGTCCGGGTAGCGAACCCAACTGTCGCGCCATTGCTGAAGCGGTGCGTGATGCCGGCGGGCGTCTGGCGTTTGGGTCGGATTCGCACACCGCCTTTACCCTCGGTCATTTCGAACACTGCATCCGCATTACGCGTGAAGTGGATTTTCCCGAGGATCGCGTGTTAAATGTCACGCCGCGCCGCCTGCTCGACTTCCTCGAACAGCGAACCGGTAAGCACATTGCTGAATTTGCGGACTTTTAACTTTTAGCCTCAAGGAATTCTGTTGCATGAATGAGTTTTCCATTCTCTGCCGCGTCATCGGCTCGCTGTTCAACCGCCAGCCACAAGATCCATTGCTGGTGCCGCTCTTCACCATGCTGCGTGAAGGCAAACTGAAGGCTCAGTGGCCGCTGGAGCAGGATGAACTGTTAACACGCCTGCAGCAGAATAGCGATCCGCAGGCCCTGGCGGCGGATTACAACGCACTGTTCGTCGGCAGCGAATGCAGCGTACCGCCTTACGCCTCACAGTGGCCAAACGGCCCGCAGGAAGCGGATGTGCGTGCGTTTCTCTCTTCACGTGGCATGCCGTTAAGCGACGCGCCAGCCGACCATTTTGGCGTACTGCTGCTGGCGGCTTCGTGGCTGGAAGATCAGTCCGCGGAGGATGAGTTTGCTGCGCAATTAGCGCTGTTCGACGACTATCTGCTGCCGTGGTGCGGCGCGTTCCTCGGCAAAGTGGAAGCCCACGCGACCAGCGCGTTCTACCGCACGCTGGCCGCGCTGAGCCGTGAAGCTATTCAGGCAATGTACGACGAGCTGAACGAAGGCAACGACGAAGAAGCCTGATTACCAGCTGGCTGCGCTGCTGCCGAGCTTGACGCCCGGCGTGGCGCAGATCATCGGCGTGCCGGGCAGGTATGCAGCGGCACGCAACCTTTCGGCAATCCCCCACGCATTGATCTCAACTGTCGGCAGGGCATCGTCGTGCTGCGCGGTAATGCCATGCTGCGGCTGCTGCGGTGACGCGCCAAACTGTTGCAATAGCCTGGCGGTGCGCGCCAGCGATAAGCGAGCCTGCCAGCCAACGTGATTTTCCCGACGCTGACGCATCCCTTCCAGCACAGCGGCGGCCATCATATAACCGGTGGCGTGATCGAGTGCCTGCACTGGCAGCGGTGTCGGTTTGATGTTACCACGCCAGACCATGCCCTGTTCGGCAATGCCGCATCCCATCTGCACCAGACTGTCAAAGCCGCGACGATTGCGCCATGGTCCGCTCCAGCCCCATGCATTGAGACTGACATCCACCAATCCGGGCGACAGTTTGCGCCGTGACTCGGCATCCAGCCCTAGCTTTTCCAGCGCATCCGCGCGATAACCATGCACCAGCACATCAGCGTGTTTGATCAGATCGCGCAGCTGCTCAACGCCCGCTCTGGATTTGAGATCGAGCCGTGCGCAGCGTTTGCCGCAGGTGATCTCCTCCTCCAATGTTGGCTCTTCCCAGCCGTAAGGATCGATACGTAAAACCTGCGCGCCAAGGCTGGCGAGAAAACGCGTGGCGACAGGCCCGGCGATAATGCGCGTCAGATCGAGCACACGCACGCCGAGCAGCGGACGAGCAGGCGGCAGTTGCCAGCCGGGCGTGGGCGCATCCCCCGTGGCCTGTTGGGCGATCAGCGCTTCACTGCTGACGGCCAGCCCTTGCGGGTGCTGCAACCACTGTTGCTCACTGCGCATCTGCGCAGCACAGCCGCCAGCCTCAATCACGGCCTGCTCCAGCGCGGCCGCTTGCCACTGAGACACCCGCTGCGCTAATGCGGCGCGGTCGGCGTGTTGGCCCAGCACCTGCTCCATGGCGGCGCGATGATGCGGAGCGTTGGTGTGCAGACGGATCCAGCTATCGGCGGTGGCGTAATCGCCTGCAAAGGGATCCCAGAGCGCGGCGGGTGAGCGATTTAACGGCGTAAGGCTGTGCTGAAACCAGCGAGAGGCGAGCCGCACATTGACGCTAACCGGGGCCGATTGCCCGAGCAAATCGCTCACTGCCTGGCTTGCCAACCCGATGCTGGTGGCGGCCAGTTCACTGACGGCAAACGCGGAAGAAAAGGTATCGGGCTGGAGAAAGCTGAGCGCGGGAAGGGGTTCCGCGCCACGCAATCCTTGCCACAGTTGCTGCCATAACGCGGCAGCAGATTGAGTATCCATATTGAGTCTCCGGAAAACGCGCGAGACTCAAGCATAGCAGAGAGAATTTAACGGCGGCGCAGGCGAGGAAAGCGCGCGTGCATGCGCAGATTACGCAGGTTGATCACCGCAATGGCGGTACCGAGCACCACCAGAGACGCCCCGAGAATTTTGAAGCTGTTCATGCTATCGCCCAGCACAAATACGCCCATCAACACGGCCAAAACGGGCGTGAGCAGCGAGTAAGGCATGATTAAGTTGACGTTGTACTTTTTCAGCAACGAATACCACAAGGTATAAGCCACAATCGAGGAAGCCAGCGCGCTGTAAAGAATACCAAACCAGCCGCGCCAGCCCGCGTGACTTAAGGCGTAAAACTGCTGCGATTCGGTGAGCCAGGAAGCGGCTCCGACAATCGGCACAGCGAGGAACGAGATCCAACCGGTGAGCGTCAGCGGTTTTATCGGCGGCGATTTCTTCACGATCATATTGCTGATGGCCCAGCCAAAGGCGCTGCACAACAAGATGCATAAGACCCACCACGCCGGAATCGTGGGGCTGCCGGAGAGCACCGCCACGCCACTTAACGAGATCGCAATACCAAACAGCTGTACCAGCGTCAGCTTCTCTTTTAACACCAGCATTGCCAGCAACATGGCAATCGGCGTACCGAGTTGCACCACAATCGCGCCGGTTCCGGCATCGGTAAAGCGCATGCCGACAAACAGTAGCGAGAAGTGCATAAAGCCAAAAGTGAAGGCAAGGGTGAGCAGCCACGGCAGCTGTTCGCGCGTAATGCGGCAGAACGGTACCAGTACAATCGCCACCACCACAAAGCGCATCCAGGTGAGGAACAGCGGTGGAAGTTCCAGCAATCCCCACTTCACCGCCACGTTATTGAAAGCCCAGATGGAGACCACCATCAGAACCATAAAGAAATGCCGCACTGCCACAATGTCATCCTTCACATGAAAGGGGGTAATCACCGGCTAATCATGGCACGAAGCTGTGCATTTCTGTGACATTGTGCAAAAATATTTTTCGTTATGGCATGAGCTTATGCAGGAAAAAAATAAGACAGGTCACTGATTTCCTGTCAAAGTGGATGTCCGAAAGCTGACTCCGTTAAGGAATGAATTCGGAATGACACACACCCGCGCGTTACCCCTTGCTCTGATTCAACTCGAAGTCCCGCCACCGCAGGTTGTGGCGCAAATTGGTGAACAACCCGTCTGGTTTATTGATGCGCTGCAACTGCAGCCGGAAGACTATGTGATTGTCCGTCCGCATCTTGGCGAAGAGCTGCCGGCGTTTGATCGCGTCAGCGGCGCGATTCTCAGCGGCTCCTGGGCAATGGTCACCGACCACGCCGACTGGAGCGAACGCACGGCCGCATGGATCCGTGGTGCGCTGGAAGCGGAGCTGCCGCTGCTGGGCGTCTGTTACGGTCATCAGCTGATGGCGTATGCGCTGGGCGGCAAAGTGGGTGATAACCCGAACGGCTGGGAGCGCGGCTTGAAAACCCTGACCCACACTGCCAGTGATGATCCCTGGTTAGCGACGTTACCAGGTGAATTCCAGGCGTGGTTGTCACATCGTCAGTCGGTGATTACGCCGCCGTCGCAGGCTGAAGTATTGGCACGTTCCGAGCTGGATGGCTGCCAGATTTTACGTTATTCCCCGCAGGCGCTGTCGGTGCAGTTCCACCCGGAGTTTACCCGCGAAATCATGACCACCTGCTTACCGGAAGGCGTGAGTGATGATGGCGCGCAGGTCGCCGGTGAGGATTGGTCACGTGAGTTGCTCCAAAGATTCTGGCAGCAAACGCGGCCGCAGCCGCGCGTGCAGGCTCAGGGCGCGTAATGCCGTGTGCAGCGATAAACCCAGGCGGGCGGCATATTTTTCAGCACCCGCTGGCGCTGCCAGGTGAAGTAGCGTGACAGAGTCGGTTGGGTCAATGAAGTGTATTGGAACTGAATGAATACACCGCGCGGGCCCAACACATCGTGCACGGCGCTCAGAATCGCTTCGCGCGTTTCCGGCGGCAGCGACAGCAGCGGCAGGCCGGAAAAGATCACATCGTATTCACCCGACAAGTACTCGGCTGAGCACGCACGCACCTGCATGCGCGGATCGCTCCACGCGCGCAAACTCTTCACTAAATCTGGACTGATCTCGAACACATCTAATTGAGCCTGCGGCGACATTCTGTCCAGAATATGACGGGTTAACACCCCGTCACCGGCACCGAGTTCGGCGATACGCAGGCTGTGATCCCAGTTGGCTGCATCGCACATGGTGCGGCACAGCGCAGCAGAGGAGGGCGTGATGCTGCCCATCTTGCGCGGGTTCCGAATAAATTGCTGAACAAAGTTCGCTTTGGCGCGCATTAACGTCAGGGCTGAAGCCAACATCTCTTTCTCCTGATGAGTATCCTGTTTCATATTGACCAAATTCATTGCGCTTGTTTCGCTTTTCGCTGCATCTGCGGCAAAACTCGGAATTATCCGCAACGAAGCGGGGGAGATATTGGAGGGATGTTAAGCTGATAACCGGGCTGTGAAGTGGCGCAATAGACCCCCGCCATCTGCGGCGGGCAAGAGCATAACGTTTAATCAATGCTGAGACTGGCGTTCAGGATCGTCACGCCTAAATCTCAAACCTTGATTACCGGAATTTTCCTTCGGTGCGGTCACAGTTTCCCGCTCTGCGATCTGACAGGCTGACATTGATCGATCAATGTTAATAACAGGTTTCATAGTTGTTATTCGCCACTCTGTCCGCAAGGAGAAACACCATGCGTTACGCTGCTCCGGGAGAACAAGGTTCTCTCATCACTCTGCAATCGCGTTATGGCAACTTTATCAACGGCGAATTCGTTGCGCCGGTGAACGGTAATTACTTCGTCAACACCACCCCGATTAACGGTTCCACTATCGGCGAGTTCCCGCGTTCGGAT
The DNA here is from genome assembly GCF_009830025.1 of Pantoea sp. Taur. NCBI lineage: Bacteria > Pseudomonadati > Pseudomonadota > Gammaproteobacteria > Enterobacterales > Erwiniaceae > Pantoea > Pantoea sp. Taur. The sequence continues at coordinate 118,463 of NZ_SZZZ01000006.1, read as the reverse complement.
AAGGCCGATATCGATAATGCGGTGGCGGCAGCACAGGCCGCTGCAGATGCCTGGGGAAAAACCTCTCCGCAGGCGCGTTCGCTGGTGCTGCTGAAAATCGCCGATCGACTGGAAGAGAAGCTGGAATACATCGCGGTCAACGAAACCTGGGATAACGGCAAGCCGGTGCGTGAAACCCTGGCCGCTGACCTGCCGCTGGCGGTAGACCACTTCCGCTACTTCGCGGGCTGCGTGCGCGCACAGGAGGGCACCGCAGCGGAAATCGACGAATTCACCGCCGCTTATCACTTCCACGAACCGCTGGGCGTGGTCGGGCAAATCATCCCGTGGAACTTCCCGCTGTTAATGGCGGCGTGGAAACTGGCTCCGGCGCTCGGAGCGGGTAACTGCGTGGTGTTGAAACCGGCTGAGCAGACGCCCTTGTCGATCACCCTGTTTATGGAAGTGATCAAAGATCTGGTGCCACCGGGTGTCATCAACGTGGTGCACGGTTACGGTAAAGAAGCCGGTGAAGCGCTGGCGTCACATCCGGGTATCGCCAAGATCGCCTTTACCGGCTCGACCGCTACCGGTGGGCACATCCTCGAACTGGCGGCGAAAAGCCTGATCCCGTCCACCGTTGAGCTGGGCGGTAAATCACCGAACATCTTCTTTGAAGACATCATGGATGCGGAAGAGAGCTTTATCGAGAAAGCAGCAGAAGGCGTGGTGCTCGGTTTCCTGAATCAGGGCGAAGTCTGTACCTGCCCGTCACGCGCGCTGGTACAGGAGTCGATCTTTGAGCCGTTTATGGCGGCCGTCATGAAACGTATTAAAACCATCAAACGCGGCGATCCGCTGGATACCGAAACCATGATTGGCGCGCAGGCGTCGCAACAGCAGTTCGACAAAATCCTCTCTTATCTGGAAATCGCGCAGAAAGAGGGTGCACAGGTGCTGCACGGCGGCGGTGTAGAGAAGATTGGTGAAGCGTTCGATAGCGGCTACTACATTCAGCCAACGCTGCTGAAAGGCGACAACAGCATGCGCGTGTTCCAGGAGGAGATCTTTGGACCGGTGGTCGGTGTGCTGACCTTCAAAGATGAAGCGGAAGCCCTCGCCATCGCCAATGACTCGATCTACGGGCTGGGTGCTGGCGTCTGGACTCGCGATATCAACCGCGCCTATCGCATGGGACGCGCGATTAAAGCGGGTCGCGTCTGGACCAACTGTTATCACCTCTATCCGGCACACGCGGCGTTTGGGGGTTACAAGAAATCCGGTATCGGTCGCGAGACCCACAAAATGATGCTCGATCACTACCAGCAAACCAAAAACCTGCTGGTGAGCTACAGCACGCAACCGCTGGGCTTCTTCTAAGCATTCAGGCAGCGGGTCATGCCGCTGCCTTTTCTCCCACATGCCTCATTCAGACTAATCCTGCCGCGATTCGCATCTACCCTATAAGGGCGTTTTCTTTCTCCCTTAGTCAGGATGGTGAATCATGCGTATTGCGGCAACGTTTTCTGTCTGCCTGTTGTCCCTCTCATTTGGTGCGTCGGCCATTCCCAGTGCGTTTCCTACGGGCGTGACCTATTACGATCCCGCGCGTGCCTGGAACGGTTATGTGGTGATCCCCGGCAGCGATAACCAAACCCATTTAATTGATATGACCGGGCAGGAAGTGCATCGCTGGGCCTATGAAGGATTCCCGAGCTGGCCAATTCCCACAGATCGCGTCAACGGCCAGCGGGGGCATCTGCTGGTACAGCTGGAGCGTCAGAAAGATCTCGATAAGGAAGCCAGCCCCGGCAACGGCATGGTGAATGCCAGCGTGGCGGAAGTGGACTGGAACGGTGCGGTACAGTGGCAATACGGCAGTCAGCAGCAGCCGGTGCACCAACACCATGAAATCCAGCGCCTGGCAGATGGCAACACCCTGGTGCTGGGCGCGGCACTACGGCAGCTGCCCGGCTACAACTATCGCATTATCGATAATACGCTGGAGGAAGTGTCGCCGCAGGGGGAAAAGCTGTGGAGCTGGTCAGTGGCCGATCACCTCAATGAGCTGGGCTTTTCTGATGCGCAACTGGCGATGATCCGTGACAGCCAGGACGCTGACTTTTTGCATATGAACACGGCGGCACCGCTGGGGCCAAATCCGTGGTTTGATAAAGGCGATCAGCGCTTTGCCCCTGACAACATCCTGTTTAACTCGCGCAACGGCAACGTTGCCGTGATTGTCGATCGGCAGACGGGCAAAGTGGTGTGGCGCATCGGGCCTGATTATCCAGCGCTGAAGCTGGATACACCGCTGCCGCGTCCACTGGATCAACTGATTGGCGAGCACGATGTGCACATGATCGGACCGGGCTTACCGGGTGCTGGCAATATTCTGATTTTTGATAATCAGGGCAACGCCGGATTCCCGCCCACGCGGCAAGGATTCTTCTCCGCTTCACGCGTCATTGAAGTGAACCCGCAAACCAAACAAATCGTCTGGGAGTACACCGGCGAGAAATCAGGACAAGCGATCTCCACCTTCTACAGTGCCTATATCAGCAACGCGCAGCGCCTGCCGAATGGCAACACCTTGATCAACGAAGGGCAGAGCGGCCGCCTGTTCCAGGTGACACCGCAGGGCGCGATTGTCTGGGAGTACGTCAGCCCGTTTTACGGCAAAGCGATGCCGCGCGATCACTACAGTGGCAACACGGTGTATCGCGCCTACATGGTGGATTACCGCTGGGCACCGGATGGGACACCGCACAGTGAGAAGGCGGTGACAGCGGATTGCATCCGTTATCCGGCGCTACCGGGTTGTCCGGCGCTGACATCCTCACAGTAAGAAATGTGCGTTACTTCTTTAATCAGACTGTCATTTGGCCGTGACAGAGTGCCTGCATCACGAAAGCAGAATATTCCGCTACATTTGAGCCTGGTCTTGTCGATATAAGAGTGTAGGGAAAGTAAAGTCGCGCACCATTTTAAGGAAAAACATGAACACATTGCATAAGTTTCAGGAACAGCACGATGACGTGCTGGATGCCGATGATCAGCACATCATCACGGTGAATCTGCCGGGACGTCAGGCCATCTACGTGATTGGTCAAAACGATGATGATGCCGATATGCTGTTAGACGTACAACTCGGTGCGATGTAAGCATCGCGCAGTGCTCACCCCATAAAAAAATCCGCAGCCATAAGCCGCGGATTTTTAGTTTTAGCACGGCTTAAAGCCTTACTTCACGCAGGCAGAACACTGATTGTGGATCTGCTGGAAGAAGTCGTTGCCTTTGTCATCCACCAGGATAAACGCCGGGAAGTTCTCCACTTCAATCTTCCAGATGGCTTCCATTCCGAGTTCCGCATACTCCACGCACTCCAGACTCTTAATACTCTGCTGCGCCAGTACCGCTGCCGGGCCGCCGATGCTGCCGAGGTAGAAGCCGCCGTGTTTATGGCAGGCATCAGTCACCTGTTTGCTGCGGTTGCCTTTTGCCAGCATCACCATGCTGCCGCCGTGTTCCTGCAGCAGGTCAACGTAGGAGTCCATACGACCGGCAGTGGTTGGGCCGAGTGAGCCGGAGGCATAACCTTCCGGGGTTTTCGCCGGACCCGCGTAATACACCGGGTGATCCTTGATGTACTGCGGCAAACCTTCGCCGTTGTCGATGCGCTCTTTCAGTTTGGCGTGGGCAATATCACGCGCCACGATAATGGTGCCGTTCAGCGACAGGCGGGTTGCCACGGGATAGGATGACAGTTGCGCCAGAATGTCACTCATCGGGCGGTTAAGATCGACATTCACCACTTCGCCTTCGCCCTGCTGACGCAGTTCTTCTGGGATATAGCGGCCAGGATTGTCTTCCAGTTTCTCAATCCAGATGCCTTCGCGGTTGATCTTCGCTTTGATATTACGGTCAGCCGAGCAGGACACACCCATGCCCACCGGGCAAGACGCACCATGACGCGGCAGACGCACCACGCGAATATCATGGGCGAAGTATTTACCGCCGAACTGTGCGCCGAGGCCCAGCTCTTGTGAGGCTTTCAGCAGTTCCTGCTCCAATGCCACGTCACGGAATGCCTGACCGTGTTCGTTACCTTCGGTCGGCAGCGAATCGTAGTAGTGGGTTGATGCCAGCTTGACGGTTTTCAGCGTGCTCTCTGCTGAGGTGCCGCCAATCACAAACGCGATATGGTATGGCGGGCAGGCTGCGGTACCGAGCGACATCATTTTATCGACCAGGTAGTTCTTCAGCTTGGCCGGGGTAATCAGTGCTTTGGTTTCCTGATACAGATAGGTTTTGTTGGCAGAACCGCCGCCTTTGGCGATGCACAGGAATTTGTACTCGTCGCCATCCACGCTGTAGAGATCGATCTGCGCCGGCAGGTTGGTGCCGGTATTGACCTCTTTGTACATATCCAGCGCGGCGTTCTGCGAGTAACGCAGGTTGTCTTCAATAAAGGTGTTATAGACGCCTTGTGACAGCGCGGCTTCATCGCCACCGCCGGTCCAGACGCGCTGGCCTTTTTTGCCCATGATGATCGCCGTGCCGGTGTCCTGGCAGGTCGGCAGCACGCCTTTGGCGGCGATTTCCGAGTTACGCAGGAATTGCAGGGCAACGTATTTGTCGTTCTTACTGGCTTCGTCATCGGCCAGAATCGCGGCAACCTGGGCCTGATGCGAGGCGCGCAGCATGAATGAAGCATCATGGAATGCCTGCTTCGCCAGCAGCGTCAGGGCTTTCGGATCGACTTTCAACACCTCTTCGCCATCGAAGTTGGCTACTGAGACGTAATCGCGGCTCAGCAGATAGTATTCGGTATCATCTTTGGCGAGAGGAAAGGGATTCTGATAATAGAAGGGTTTGTTCGACATGTTGGCTCACTTAGCTTCGTGTCGCCTGTCAGAGTGGCAGGTGACAAATTAGGCGATCTGTTTTTTGATTTTCTCTCGCCAGCCCTCCGCAAGGGCTGACTGGCGAGCATCATAACACTTTCACGGCTCTGCGCGGCTCCGATTTTAACATCGGAGCAACATCATCAGAACATCATCACCATCCATGGGTAAGCAATTACCATCAGAGCAATCAGGAAGATAGCGCCAAAGATAGTACCGAGACGCCAGTAATCTTTGGTTGGCAGGTAGCCGCTACCGTAATAAATCGGGCTTGGGCCGGTGCCGTACGGGGTGATAATACCCATCACACCTAAGGATACACACATCATCAGGCAGAACACTGGCATATTGATGCCCGGAATCGAGGCGGCGATGGTTAGCATCGCAGGCAACAGCGCAGTGGTGTGCGCAGTGGTACTGGCGAACAGGTAGTGCAGTAAGTAGAAGGCCACCAGCAACACCACCGCCGAGACTTGTGGGTCATAACCGTGCAGCAGCTGCGCACCTTCTTTACCCAGCCAGGCGATAAAGCCCACACGCGCCAGACCATCTGCCAGGGCGACCAGCGTGGCGAACCAGGCAAAGGTATTCCATGCCGCTTTGTTGCTGGTGATATCGTTCCAGTTGAGTACACCGGTCCACAGCATCAGCACGATAACCAGCAGGGCGGCCATCGCTGGCTCAATCCATGCGGCAGCGAAGATCCACATCATCAGTGCTGAGACCACAAACACCAGCAGCAGGATTTCGTTGCGTGACAGCTTGCCGAGCTTCGCCAGTTCAGCGGTCGCCCAACGTGGCACTTCGTCATTAACCTTCACTTCCGGCGGATAGAGCCAGTACGCCAGCAGCGGCATGGTGAGAATCAACAGTACGCCGAGCGGCAGGAAGGCGAGGAACCACATGCCCCAGGAGATTTCGAAGCCCACCACGCTTTTTACCAGCGCCAGCGCCAGCAGGTTCGGTGCCAGTGCAGAGAGGAACATCGAACTGGTGATACAGGCGGCGGTGATAGCCACCCACATCAGGTAAGAACCAATCTTACGTGCGCTCGGGTCATTCGGTTTGGAACCGTACAGCGGCGGCAGGTTGGCGATGATCGGGTAGATGGTCCCGCCGCTGCGCGCGGTGTTAGAAGGCGTAAACGGTGCCAGTAACAGGTCAGCGAAGGTGATGGCGTAACCGAGCGTCAGGCTGCGACGGCCGAGATACTTCACCAGAATCAGCGCCAGGCGGCGTCCGAACTGGGTTTTATCGTAGCCGGCGGCAAACATAAAGGCACCGAAGATCAGCCAGACGGTGGAGTTGCCGAAGCCACTCACTGCCCATTTGAACGACTGTGCGGCGGTTTTGAACTTGGGATCCGCCAGTTCGGCCGGGCTGAACAGCACCCACTGGCTGAACAGCGCTATCACCACCACGCCAGTCAGGCCGATAACGGCACCGGGCAGCGGCTCAAAGATCAGCCCGACAATCACGCCAACGAAGATAGCAAAGAAGTGCCATGCGTAAGGTTCCAGCCCGGCAGGGGTCGGGACCAGCAGCAACAGCACCGCCACAATGATCGGCAGGCACAACATAATCAGGCGATTCTTTTTCCCCGGCGCCGCAGGAGGCACTACGGGGGAGGCACTCTGGGTTGTTTGTGTGTTCATAGTTTTGTCTGCAAGTTAGGAAGAATGCGATTGATTGTCACGAACACACTGTTCTTTTGGTCTCAACATGCGTGCAGCAGATGAGTCGTGACAATTTAAATTTTGTTCTTTGATGAAACTTTGCTTTGCAAATTCGATACGCGAATTATCAATTGAATGCAGCTAAGATGCGATTAATTAAAATATCTCCTTTGATCTAGATCAATAAAAAATATGCACTGTTTTTTAATTTTTATCTTTTGCTTTTTATTTAACTTTCTGTCTGCTGTGGATTAAACGCTACAAACTATCGAAACGCGAAAAATCGAGCAAAATGAGGCGGGTTAGAGGCTTTTATCTTTATGATAGTACTACATTTGTTTTAAATGTAAGGAAAAAGTTGATTTTTGTCAAGTCTTGGTTAAAACTTAGCGGAGCGCCTATTCTGGCAATGAGCATCAAATATCATTTCCAAACGTAAAACTTATATAACTAACATTCTGGGTTATGTAACTAAATAAAATGGTATATTTACGCCATGAAATCGGACCACTTAAATAATTATAAAGCCGCGCCGAACCGCCAAAGAATTGAATACACAATTTCTTAATTCTGGAGTTGCTCATTATGAATAAGCTCACCCCAATACTTAACCCGCTAACGCTGCCGAAAGGTGCGGTGCTGAAAAACCGTCTGGTGATGGCCCCGATGACCACCTGTACCGGCTATTTTGACGGCGGTGTCACCAGCGATTTGGTCGAGTATTACCGCGTACGTGCGGGCAGTATCGGTACGGTGATTGTTGAATGCTGCTTTATTGATAACCGTGGCCCGGCTTTCCCTGGCGCGTTGGGTATCGACAGCGACAACAAAATTGCCGGGCTGGCGAAAATCGCCCATGCGATCAAATCTGAAGGTTCAAAAGCCATTCTGCAGATTTACCACGGTGGCCGCATGGTGGAACCGGCACTGATTGGCGGCAAAACCCCTGTTGCACCGAGCGCTATTGCTGCACCTCGTGACGGTGCCACCAAGCCGCAAGCGCTGACCGCTGAAGAAGTAGATGTGATGATCACCAAGTTTGGTGATGCGGTGAACCGCGCAATTAAAGCCGGTTTCGATGGCGTTGAGATCCACGGCGCGAACACCTATCTGATTCAGCAGTTCTACTCGCCTAACTCCAACCAGCGTGACGACAAATGGGGCGGCAGCCGCGATAACCGCGCGCGCTTCCCAATGGAAGTGCTGGAGATCACCCATAAAATGGCCGATCGCTTTGCGGCGGCTGACTTCATCATCGGTTATCGCTTCTCACCGGAAGAGCTGGAAGTTCCCGGCATCCGTTGGGACGACACGATGTATCTGCTGGAAAAACTGGCGGCGCGCGGTCTGGACTACGTGCACTTCTCCGTCGGACAGCTGCTGCGTCCATCGATTGTCGATACCAAAGATCCCACGCCACTGATCACCAAATACCTGGCCGAACGTTCTGCCACGCTGGCGAAAGTGCCGGTGATTGGCGTCGGCGGTGTGGTGAATAAAGAAGATGCCGAGAACGCGCTGGAGCACGGCTTTGATCTGGTGGCGGTCGGTAAAGCCTGCATCGCCTATCCGGACTGGGCCGATCGCATCATCAAAAACGAGCACATGGAACTCTACATAGACAGCACCAAGCGTGAGGCGCTGACGATTCCAGAACCGCTGTGGCGCTTCTCGCTGGTGGATGCGATGATCCGTGACGTCAGCGATGGCCATCGTAAATACAAAGCCGGGGTTTACCAGGCGAAAGTGGAAGCCGAAGCGCTGAAGCTGAAAATCAACGTCACCCTCGACACCGACCGTATCACTGATATCTCACTGGTGCCGGATCCCAGTCTGGATGTCGACTTTACCAGTACCTTCGAAAGCCTACGTGAACGCATTCTGGTGGCAAACAGCCCGCACGTCGATGCGATCACCGGTGCGACCACACAGAGTGAGGCGCTGAAAAAAGCGGTCTCCCGCGCACTGACCACATCAAGCAAAGAGTATGTGATTGAAGAGGGCGGTAACCCGAACGCACCGGTCAATTATGACGTGGTAGTGGTGGGCACGGGCGGTGCCGGTCTGGCGGCGGCGATTCAGGCGCACGATGACGGCGCACGCGTGGTGATCATCGAGAAGATGCCGACCATCGGCGGTAATACCATTAAAGCCTCGGTGGGCATGAACGCCGCCGAAACTCGCTATCAGAAACTGAAAGGCATCGAAGACAGCAAAGAGCTGTTCTACGAAGAGACGCTGAAGGGCGGTAAATTCAAAAACAACCCGGTGCTGCTGCGCGAGTTTGTTGAGCAGGCGCCGGAAGCGATTGAGTGGCTGGCGGCGAAAAATATCGAGTTGTGCGACATCACCATCACTGGCGGCATGAGCATCGACCGTACGCACCGCCCGGAAGACCGTTCTGCCGTCGGTGGCTTCCTGATCAGCGGCCTGGTGAAAAACGTCAACCAGCGCGAAATCGAAGTGCTGCTGGAGACTTCAGTTTCAGAGATCCTGGTGGAAAACGGTGCCGTTACCGGCGTCAAAGTGGTGGATGAGTACAATGACAGCCGCATTCTTAATGCGAAAAGCGTGATTGTCGCTACCGGCGGTTTCAGTGCTAACCGTGAGATGGTGGTGAAATATCGCCCGGAGCTGGATGGCTTCGTCACCACCAACCACAAAGGTGCCACCGGTAGCGGTATCGCCATGCTGCAAAAAATCGGTGCGGATACCGTGGATATGGGCGAGATCCAGATTCACCCAACGGTTGAGCAGACCACCTCTTATCTGATCTCCGAAGCGATGCGCGGCGGCGGGGCGATTCTGGTCAGCCAGGCGGGTAAGCGTTTCTACAATGAGATGGAAACCCGTGACAAAGTCTCTGCTGAGATCATCGCACTGCCAGAGAAAAGCGCATGGATCGTGTTTGATGAGCAGGTGCGTGCTAATAACAAAGCGGCCGACGAGTATATTGCCAAAGGCTTTGTGATTAGCGCACCAACCCCGCACGAGCTGGCGGTGAAACTCAACATGGATCAGGAAGCGCTGCAAACCACACTCGGTCGTTACAACGAGTTCGTGGCGAAGCAGGATGATGAAGACTTCGGTCGTAAGACGGCGCTGCGTCACCCGCTGAATAAAGGTCCGTACTTCGCCATCCGTATCGCCCCAGGGGTGCACCACACCATGGGCGGCGTCACCATCAACACCGATACTGCGGTGCTGGATGCGCAGAAACAGGTGATTCCCGGTGCCTGGGCTGCTGGTGAAGTGGTTGGCGGCATCCACGGTGCTAACCGTATCGGCGGTAACGCAGTGGCGGATATCATCATCTTCGGTATCAAGGCCGGTCACAATGCGGCTAAACTGGCGTTAGGAAACTAATTAACGTTAATTACCCAAAATATTGCGTACCAGTGTAAGGCGTTAGAGTGTGAATTCCGGTGACTGACAACCGTCGGTCACCGGGTGACATGCATAAGGCATTGGCGTGCAATATGGCGGGTAAACGAGGCTCTATGACCGAAGGCGTCTACTCTTACTCCGCTGTTCTGATGGGTTCGCCCATTCTGCTCAAACTGTTCGACGATAATCCCACCTTAGCCCGTCAGGTCTTCCAACTTATCAAGCAGCAGGAAAACCTGTTCACCGTCAATCGTGCCGAATCTGAAGTGATGTCGATTAACCACGCAGCGGGTCGCCATGCAGTCCGCGTCAGTGAGGCGGTGTTCCGCCTGATCAGCGTCGCACATGCCGTCAGTGTGTCACCCGGCAGCGCATTCAACTTCACTATCGGCCCGGTGGTCAAACGCTGGAAGATCGGTTTTCAGGGCCGTGCCGTGCCACCCGCCAATGAGATTGCCGCACTGTTGCCGCTCACCGATCCACATCAGGTGATCCTCAACGAGGCAGACCGTTCGGTGTTTCTGCAACAGCCGGGTATGGAGATCGACCTCGGAGCCATCGCCAAAGGGTATATCGCGGATGTGGTGCAGGCGTTTTTACGCCAACAGGGCGTGCCGCAGGCGCTGATCAATCTCGGGGGTAATGTGCAGACCCTCGGCGCACCGCCGCATGAGCCACAAGGCTGGAGCATCGGCCTGAAAAAGCCGTTTGGGCGTGAGGATGAACTGCTGGGCGTATTACAGGTACAGGGCAAATCGGTGGTGACATCGGGGATTTACGAGCGCTATTTCGAACTGGACGGCAAATGCTGGCACCATATCTTCGATCCGCACACCGGCTATCCGCTAGATAACGAGTTGCTGAGCGTGACGGTAATTTCCGACCGTTCGCTGGATGGCGACATCTACACCACGCTGCTGTACGGCATGGGCGTGGAGCAGGGACTGGCCTATCTGGCCGACCAGCCCGATCTGGATGCGGTGTTTGTGACGCGCGATCGGCAAATCATCTGCTCTTCACCGCGCCACTTTCAGTTCCAGCAGCGCGATGTCGACTGGCAGCTGCGTTACTGACAGTATTGCTGCAACAGCGAATGGTATTCCGGCTGTAAACGATAGCGATACACCGGACGGCCGGTGGCGCCGTAATGAATGCTGGTGAACAGAATATTAATCTGCGCCAGCCAGATAAGATACTTACGGCACGACACGCGCGAAATATTCACTTCCGCCGCCAGCTCATCGGTGGAAAACTCGTGACCGGGATGGGCATCAATCCATTGACACAAGGTACGCAGCGTTTGCGGGGTTAAGCCTTTCGGCAGGCGCTTGTTGTCATGCTGCGTGGCCGGGTTACCATGGATCAACAGATCGACATCAGACTGCTGATAGTAGTGCTGATTATCCATCAGCGACTTCTTCTGCCGCCAGCTGGTGAGCGCCTCTTCAAAACGCGGGAACTGGAACGGCTTGATCAGATAATCCACCACGCCGTAGTGCAGCGAAGTTTTGATGTTTTCGGCATCGGCAGCGGATGAAATGATGATCACTTCCACCGAACTCTGGGCTTTGCGCAGTTCCGGCAACAGATCGAGGCCATTCTCTTGCTGCATGTAGATATCCAGCAGCACCAAATCAATCGGGGTGTCGCTGTTGAACAAAATCTCTTTGGCCTGCTTCAGGGTCGAAGCGGTTCCACAGCAGTGGAAGCCCTGAACCTGACCGATAAAAGAACGGTTCAGCTCAGCGACCATGGCGTCATCATCGACCACTAACACATTGATCATGCGGATTGGTTTCCTCCATCCCAGGGAAGTTGTACTAAAAATTGGGTAAATACGCCGGGTTCTGACTCAACGGTCACGCCGCCACCGAGGTTTTCCGTTTGCTGTTTCAGCAGGAACAGGCCCACACCACGGTTCTCTCCTTTGGTGGAGAACCCTTTATCAAAAATTGTCGCCAGATTGGCCGGCTCAATGCCGGGACCATCGTCACTCACTTCGCACGCCAGCCAGCCGTTCTGATAGTGCAGCATCACGTGGATCTCGCCTTCAGTCTGCTCGCTGAGCGCATCGATGGCGTTCTCCACCAGATTACCGACCACGGTGATCAGGGCCGCCATCTGGTCTTCGTTACCGCTGTCGGGCACGAAGCTGGCATCGCTGATGGTCAGGCGATGACCGCAATCCGAAGCGCGATTGATCTTGCTCAGCAGGAAACCGGCAATCACCGGTGACTTGATGCGATCGAGCAAATAGCCAATCTCAGTCTGGTAATTATTGGCGGTTTTCAAAATATACGCTTCCACCTGCGCGTAGTTTTTCATGTGCAGCAGGCCGAGGATCACGTGCAGCTTGTTCATGAACTCGTGCGAGCGCTCCCGCAACGCATCGACGTAGTTTACCATGCCCGTCAGACGCTGCATCAGTCGGCTGATTTCGGTCTTGTCTCTGAAAGTACAGACCGCGCCAATAATGCGTCCCTGGCTGCGTACCGGCACCGTATTGCACAACAACAAGCGACCATTCACATTCAGCTCTTCATCACGACGCGCACGGCCGCTGTGCAGCACATCTCGCAGGTGTTGGTTGATCACCGAGGCATCATCAATGCCCTCGTTATCAATCATACCGCTGGACGACGGCTCATTAAGCAGGGTGCGCGCGGCCTGATTCACCAGCGTAACCTGAGCCTGATCGTCCATCGCCACCACGCCTTCTTTGACCGAGTTGAGAATCGCCTGGCGCTGCTCAAACAGGGTGGAAATCTCGTAGGGTTCGAGGCCGAACAAGATGCGCTTCAGCACGCGCACCAGCACCAAAGTGCCAATCGCCCCCGCCAGCGTACCAATCAGGATGGTCCAGATAATGCTCCAGCGGCTTTCGTTGATCTGATCGGTCACGGCATCAAGGGAAATACCAATCGCCACCACACCGATCTGCCGATCCTCCGCGTTATACACCGGAGTAAACACGCGCAGCGCTTTTGCTAAAGAACCTTTGTTCACCGAGACGTTTTCATGGCCGCGCAGGGCAGGCCCAATGTCCTCGCCGATAAAGTGCTTACCGACCAGTTCCGGATTGCGATGAGAATAGCGGATACCGTCCATATTGGTGACGGTAATAAACAGCAGATTGTTGCTCTCTTCCACGGCTTTCGCGATGGGCTGAATATTGGCATTGGCTACCGGTTGCGTCAGCGCCTGCTGAATCTCCGGCGATCTTGCCAGCGTGCGGGCCACCGCCATGGCTTTATCTTCCAGCTGGGCGCGGGTTGAGGCACCAATCTGGAAGAAATAGAACATGTGCACACTCAGCAGCACCAGCACGATCACCGCGCTGAGCATCAGCGTCACCAGCGTGTTGAGTTTCATGGGCCGCTTGCGCGCGGGGATTGCGGGTTGAGGCGTGGTCATCATCGCTCCCTGAAGAGAAGAGGGCGCTATTATGACGGTTAAATGCAAAAAGGTCGTCATAAATGACGACCTTTGATGGTGATAAGCAGACTGGATGCGGCGTGCAGAGGCCGCATCTTAGGGGACTGGATTAGCCCTGCTTCACGCGGTTGGCAAAGCTCTTACGCAGCTTCTGCAGTTTCGGTGGAATCACCGCCATGCAGTAGCCGTTACGCTGGCCGGCGCCATCCCAGTAATCCTGATGATAATCTTCTGCCGGATACCACTCTTTCAGCGGCTCGATGGTGGTCACCACCGGCACGTTGAGATCGGCTTGCGCACGCGCAATGGCGGCAATCGCTTCGGCTTCCTGCTCTGGATTCGCCGGGAAGATCGCTGAACGATACTGGGTACCGACGTCGTTGCCCTGACGGTTCAGCTGCGTTGGATCGTGCGTCGCAAAGCTGATATCCAGCAGGTCGCCATATTTCACTTGCTCGGGATCGAAACCGACGCGGATCGCTTCGGCGTGGCCGGTGGCACCGCTGCACACCTGCTCATAGGTTGGGTTCGGGCGCTCCCCGCCGGTATACCCACTTTCGACTGACTCCACGCCAATCACATCTTTGAACACTGCTTCGGTACACCAGAAACAGCCACCGGCGATCACCGCATATTCGGTTGCCATTGTTATTACTCCTGTCAGGTCGAAAGCGTTACTGTGAGGGCGCTCGAAGGCGAATTCAAGCCGCTTAAATTAACATTTCTGGCTTAAAATCATGGTGCTTGTCGAGCACGCTATTGCTCATTACGGTAAAACGTCCTTCGCCAGTGTAGTGCAGCGTCGGCGGAAATTCCGGTTTATCGGCGACATGCGCTTTAACGATTTCGAAAATAAAGAAGCCGTAGTTATTCACCATCGAGTCGTCATACAGCTGACACTCAAAGCTGGCGAAGCACTCATCGATCAGCGGCGCATTCACCACTTTTGCCGGTTCTGGCGTGAGGTGAAAGGCATCGAACTTATCGAGGCGATCGCCATGGCAGTTACCAATCGCCACCACGCTGTCCACCAAATCCGCCGAGGGGATGTTAATCACGCACTGTCCGCTTTGCCGAATCAGCTCATGGCTGTAGTTGCCGTTGGCGATCATGCATCCCACCAGTGACGGCGAGAACTCCAGGATGGTGTGCCAGCCGAGCGTCATGATGTCGTGGTGATCTTCAAATTGTGAACTCAGCAGCACCACCGGACCGGGTTCCAGATACTTCCGCGCCTTGCTGACCGGAAAGTCGATTTTGTGCAGGCGTTGACTCATCATGCGTCTCCTTATTTTTTGCAGAGATAGCGTAAGTGTAGATGCCAGGCTTTACTGGACCGGCATTTAACGGCATGGTAGAGCGTCATTTTATCTGGAGCTGGCTAATGGAATCTGCGTCTGTGTCCACATCTCGTCCTGTTTTGCATCTGCTGTGTGGCAAAATCGCTGCCGGAAAATCAACGCTGGCGCACCAACTGGCCCAACAAACCGGCGCGGTGATTATCAGCGAAGACGCCTGGCTGGCGCATCTGTTCGCCGAAGAGATGCAGGATGTCGCGGACTATGTACGTTGTGCGGGCAAGTTACGCAATGCGATGACGCCGCACCTGATCTCGCTGCTGCAGTGCGGTGTGTCAGTGGTGCTGGATTTCCCGGCGAACACCGTCGGCCAACGCCAGTGGATGAAGGCGGTGATCCAGAGTGCACAGGCGGAGCATCAACTGCACTTTATCGATGTGCCCGATGCGGTGTGCAAAAGCCGTTTGCATGCGCGCAACGCAGAAGGTGAGCATGACTTCGCGGCCACCGATGCGCAGTTCGAGGTGATCAGCAGCTACTTCGTCGCACCGGATGCGGATGAAGGGTTTAATGTGGTGATGCACGGTTAAGACTGAAGATGACTGGATTGATATTTGTTCCAGTCATCTAATATTGGCCCCTCAAAGTTTCCGGCTATTTATTGAGATGATTGATGATTCTTTTGAGGGTGTTGTAGGGACCTTCAAGCGTGATGTCATTGCCATCGTTACTTATATAAATACGCTGAGATTTGAATCTTCGGTATTTCGCTATCTGAAGCTCGTAATAACCTTGCTCAGTTTGCTGGTAATGGTATTTCTCCAGAACTGAATCCAGGTCGCTTTGGCGAATGGGGGTCTTAAATGTAAGCCACGCAATATTAGTAAGCCAAAAGCTTGCTGCAAGCCCGCATAGCATACCGGTAAAGCCGCCGGTGATATTACCATGAGTTAATTGGGGTAATAGCCATTTGATCACGGCTGAAAGGAATAGGCCGATGAGAATAAAAAATGCAATTCTGAATCGGTCCTTTTGCCATTGTTTTGCCAAGCTAAGGCGATGAAGCGAGTAGTGAAATTTCAATTTTGACTCCTTTCAAAATGTTAATCCGTTCCTGATTGTAGCGTTATTTGTTGCTGACTGGCGAATCGTTATACCGCGTTTTCCAATATCTGTTTTGCCTGCGTATATTCCCAGGACGTTATTTCAATCTTGTTGCCACTGAGATCGCTGAAGTAAAGCGACATAGAGACATCGTGATCACTGACGGTATAGGCGATTTTTTTGCACTTGAGGATAGATATCAGTTCGAGAAACGCGGATGCCTGCACGGCAAAAGCCATGGTATGGCCTGGGTGCTGGGATTTTCTCAGGAAGAGGGAAAGCGATGCGCCATTATTCCTGATGACCAGCGGCCCTCCTTGTTCAAACCAGAAGTACAGCGAGCTATCGCGGGTGAAGCCAAGGATTTCCTGATACCAGCGTTCTGCTTTCTCGATATCGTCAACGTAGACGTGGATGTGGTCGATTTTGGTTATGTTCATGGTAGGTGCTCCATATTTGTGCTTAAGAGATGTTTGCTGAAGTAGTTTCGAGATACAACTGCCTGAGCACAGCACAACACGGGATTTACCATAATGTTTTGGGGTGTATTTTGTTGGTAAGCTGGCGGCTGGCGGCTGGCGGCTGGCGGCTGGCGGCTGGCGGCTGGCGGGTAAGGTCCGCTGTGAGCGAAAAGGAGACGTAAAAGCCCCCTACCTAAGTTATGGATACGTCACCGGGATGGGTACTGGCTTTTAAGTTTTCAGGGCTTTTAGCAAGCCCCTAGATTGTGAATTAAAACTAACTGTTGAAATGTTAAATGCAAGTCAGATCATTCATCATCAGTTATTGGAATCAAAGTGAGTTGCATATAGCGCACTGCTTCTCGTTGTAAATCATCCCAAGAATTAGTTGAATGATGTTGTATATCAGCAAGAGCATTCTGACAGCCCTGTGTATTACAGTTATCCTTTTTACTCTCATTGAAAACTTTTTTTTCGTCATGAAAATAAACCACTTCATCTGCTGACATACTTTTTTCATTGTCAGTGGATAGATAATAAATTGAACCAGAGTATTTAACTAATTTTTCATTATAGAGATACCAGCTTTCAGTTCGTATCGGTAGTCGCTTTCCTTCGGGATACGCCGCATCAAAACGGATACGCATCCTAAATAACTTAAAAGGTCCAAATGCCTGTAAGGCAGCATAAACCCCTTCATCATTTCGTTGATACCATCGAGCCATCTCTTTATTGACAGGATGGAGCGCCCCCGATTTTTGGGTAATACCTTTAGTTGTAGAGTAGTCTATATTAGCTTGAGCAGCCGCTATTCTCGCAGGTGGTAAATGTCCAGTAAGAACCGTCGATTTCTCATTGGTATTTATATTAACTAGTGGGCAACGCTGATGCATAATATTGGTTAGACGCATATTTGTTAAATTTGTACCAACAAGTGTTACAACCGGAATGGTGGTATCAGGATAGCCATAGGGGGTAGTGACAAAGAGACACCCTTGATGTTCGTTAACAGGACTTTGTGTTCTTCTTTTATCCTGGCTGACAAGATACCTAAATGATGATGAGCCTCTGAATTCACGGGAAAACTTCAGGTCTTTTTCAGGCAAATTCTTTATTGTCGCAAGATATCCGGGTTGTTGGTATAGTGATGGATATAGTTGTACGTATAATTCAGCAAGCACATAGTCACCATCCAGCGATACCGGCATATCAACCCCTAAAATAGATCGGTTATCAGCTTCTGGTAAAAGTGTATAACTGCGAGTTTCATCTTTTGATGTATATTTGTATCCCGGATCAAGGAACGTAGTGACCCCGCTCATTGTTGAAAACCAATGAAACTTGCGAGTAGTATGTCTGTATGTTGCCGTAACAGTAGCCCCCTTTGTCAGACTTTCCAGTACAGACCTGTTTTCTTCATCAGAAAGCACAGGTGAATAAAGATCACTAACCCCAAAAATGAAATGTATCGTTTTATTTTCAACTGCAAGGCAACTTGATGCTGGCAATATAAAAAAAATCAATATTGCTGATATTATCTTCTTCATTCTATTATCCCTTTACGCGCTTCATGTCCTACTAAAACCTTATCACAAACAGATGAAACTGCAACACTCGAGGATAACTCCCGATTAATACGCTAGCAAAAAGCAGAGTCAGTTCACACAATGAAATATGCATCTATCGATGCAAATTATTTAGCCTTTCATTTAAAATGTCACGCTATTTTCCATTTCCGCCTCGGCACAGAGTGTGCTGTGCGCAGGCCAGCATCCGCGTTGAGCGGACGTTAATTCGGCTTAATTACAAGGGGCCTCAAGAGAGGTTGATTATCCATAGCATGGGGTGATAAGAACGGGATAACTGAACAAAGTTATCTTTCGATGCGGCTGCAAGCGCGGGGTGATTCAAATGGTTTAACAAGAGGCCGTGGCAAAAATTATCTGTCTCAGAAATTCCAGAGCGTGTTACAGTTAGAATTAAAAACCATAAGCAGATCTATGCTTAATATAGCCTAAATAAGCATGTGAACTTTCCCTATATTTGCATTTCTCTATACCGGTGAATAAAGAAATAACTATGATTAGTATAACGATTACATCGAAGATAAAAAATCACCTATACGATCCAGTCTACACTAGATAACATTTTCGCATCCTTTCATTGTGATTAGCGCCTACTCTTGTGATTGAGACATCCTAATTGAGGAAAAAGTGCTGCGTAGCAGTTATATCACCTGATTACCTAGCCCTGTGCAGGGAGCTTTGCGAAAAATAACGACAAAAACGTGTGATCATGGCACAGAGCAGGCTTGTTCGTTCGAATGGTCCGCTGCGAGCGAGGAGATGAGCATTCGCATCCATACTAATATTAGCTCTAAGCAGTAGGAATTGAACTTAGCGATTCATTGTGATCCTGTTCTTCACAAAATAATTATTTTAGGTCTTTCTGCTGATAATGCAGGTTTCAGATATTCACGCCTCACCCGAAAATGATCATCTACTTCCGTTTGACCAAGTATTAAATTGGCTTATGCATCTGAAACCGGATGTACTGGTGCTTACAGGTGATCTAACCGATGGGCATTGGCAGGAAGCTTATAAACAGATAGCTGACTGCCTAAATCAGCAAAGTTACCCTTCATTGATACTGCCGTGTAATTCAGACGACCGAGGTTTGCGGGCATACCAGCCTACATTTGTGGCTCCGTCTGCGCGGCTAATCCTATCTGGTTTGGAACAGTAAATGTCCCCTATGCGAATGCCCCGCCAGCATTGATGATAGACAGCTATGTCGATAACTCTATTACTAGTGACTACGTTGGGGTTTAACTAGCATTCAGTAAACGTATAGATCTCATAGAGATCGACCTGATCGCCAGTGATTAACGCATAATGTTGCGAGGGAACAATATCCGCTGTTGGCACACAGCGGACCATCTGACTGAGCTGAATGTCTGCTGAGAGCGAGGAACGGACGTCAGGCGTAGCTATCACAACTGATGTTCAATAACTAGATTCGTACTGAGTAAATCAAAGCGGAGAATGTCTCTATCGCTCTGTCCGAGCAATTTTTTTGCCTGCAAATATATCTGATCATTGATGCTGGCTGATCTAGTATTGTTTGATGCATACTCACAACATAAATATCAGGCTTTCGCTTTACATTTCAACAAATGGCAATATTCATAAATAAATGGAGGTGTTCATGGGCTGGGAACTTCATATCGTAAGAACAGAAAATTGGTTTGATAGTTCAAATGATCCAATTACGAGTGAAGAATGGCTTCAGCTCGTTTATAATGATGAAGAATTATCAATTGATAATAAGAATGGTGATTTCTTTGCTACATGGAATGTCCATCAACCACATAATGAACCTTGGCTCGAATGGTATGATGGACGAATTTACACCAAGCAACCCTGTGAGGCCCTGTATTGTAAGATGTTGCAGATCGCGGTCAAGTTAGATGCCGTCGTTGTCGATGATGATGATCGCAAATATTTATTACCGAGTGATTTGATGAATCCATCTTGGGCTAATTCATCGGCTGACACTGAAAAGAAAAGTTCTTTATGGCGTAAGGTGATTTCAAGGTTATTTCCATAATAATTAAAGCTTAGCGGCGTAAATAAATACGTAAAGGTTCGATTGCTTGATCTTTTTTTCTATTGGAATTTTCTGGTGCTTGTAGATTTAGAAACTGTATTTTTCAGTTGGCCTGCGAACCATAATTAACATATCTCAATGTCAGCTCCTGGCACGTAGCGGAAATGCCTGTAGGACTGTGGGGTCCGAAGTGAGCGCTCGGCGGAAGCTGGTAACGGTTCTAACCACTGATGATGGCATTACTAAAATCGCGGTGCATTAATCCGCGGGGAGCAAGTCATGATAGCTGGAGAGACTTTTTTTATATCGACCTCGTGATTCACTATTCGAGATATAATTCATGAAAATACATCTTTGGTTCTATTCTCTTATTCGTGCATGTGGAGCGCTGTGTGTCATTTCACTGTGCTGCCAATGTAGAGCGCACGATCTTTTGGGCTTGATGCTATATGCCCCGTCAAATTCGGCATCTGACTGAATTATATAGGCCGTGATATCGAATCGCTTCAGACCGTGCTGCGCGCGTAAATTTATCAAGTCACTCCAAGTTATAACGCCATGCTCTTTCAGTTCGTTATCCAGCAAGGCCACAATGGAAACGGGGATTTGGTAATCCTCGACCTGACGAAGCGTATGCCGAAGACTCATCACTAACCAACCCCATCCACGGGCGTGCGCCCATGTTCGTCCTGCATTTGATTTGACCCGGTTGATGCTTAGCGCCATTCTGTCTGTCGGTTTTATCTCTATAAGCAAGCCACGGCCGTCTACCGTAGCGATGAACAGATCTGGGTAATAATATCGATTTCTCCCCCCGAAGGTATAGGGGATGACGGCTGGCTGTTCCTGATAATAGGCTATCTGTTCACTACGTTCCAGCAGTGTCAATATTTCAAGCTCAAGCCCGGATTCGTATTGCACCATACGGTCGAGTTTCTCAGAGTAGAAATTACCGGCAATATCCGAATCGTTGACCAGACGCTGGTTTGTAAGCTGCTCAGTGGGTGGGGGCGGTGTGATGGCCTCTGGCCATTCACTGTCATTCAACCAACCGGTGATGACAGATTCGGTTCTTTCCATTACTGCTCGATTGCGGTTCTGCTTACGCAATTGCGCCTTGTGTGACCGCTCTATAGCGGGCAACAATGCGGTCACTTCAGTTACTTTCTGAACGGTGAAACCGGCAGTGCGAAGAATGAACTTCGCTGCCAGTCTAAGCGGAATGACGAAATCAAAACGAACTGTATTGAACAACCACAATGCCAATTCATCGGTGGAGGTAGAAGCTGGCTCCAGCAGTTTTTTCAGTGCTGAGCCATATGTGCCCTCATAGCGTGCGCGTGCTGCTAAACGTTTAAATCCTCGTTCCTGAATTTGACGCACTCTCTCCCTGGATACGCCCCATTCCTCTCCAATTTCAGCCAATGTGTGGGGCTGATCGTCTACACCGAGGCGCATTTCAAGCGCGTTCCGATCACGCTCTTTGGGCAAATTTGCCACTGCAGCACTGACGAGCATCAGTACATCGGCGTCAGTGGCGTTATCTGCCGGGAACTCTGTGTATACGTTAAGCTCATGGCTTTTATCCGGCGCTTGTAGGTTGCCAGCGCCACTTGTTGATTGCTGACCATCAGGTGTTGGTTGTAATGTTAAGTTTCGGGCAGAAACGACACCCTTGCGGATAACAGGTGCCGGACAAATTGCTTGAACCAGCGAATGGAGATCGACATCTCCCTTCTCGCGCATATAGATGGCTAGCACTTCCACCGCATGAATATGGCTTGCCGGTTTGTCTGCCGATGGGATCAAACGCATTGCTGCTGCAGTTATGCTGCCGGAGGTGCGCTGGTGGAGCTTTGCAAGTTGAGTCGTAGTGTGTCCGCATTTGATCCCATTGACCAGTTCAAGAAACTCTCGGTACTCCCAGGGTGCGCCATGCCGGGCCGGCAAGCGTTTGGACTCTTCAGACTCAGATGCAGCTTTAAGCTCGGTCATTATCGTTTACTACCTGCTCCATGCGGGAAAAATATTCCACTTTGATGCTTGGTATTTGCCATTGCAACTTTTGTGTTTGGCATAACTGGCACGAATAATATCACTTCAGATTGCAGTTAATTACGTTAGGTATGTATGAAAGGGGTCAAGGTATCATTCAATCTGTACGTTTTGATATAGAAGCCAGACCTTGACTACCTCTAACCTAGCATCAAAGTTGTAGGCTTGTCAGTATTATCGGGAAAACCCACACTGGCAAAAGGACTGCCATGGCCATGCTGCTTTTTAATCAACTGGCCTACATATTTAACACGAATTGCCTGTTCAGCGATGCGTCCGACAAACTCTGATCGCTTACTTTCTGGATCGCTGTTTACTGTGCGGATGAAAGTGCGTGTGCTACTTCCGTTGTTGGCACGGAGCGGACATCTACAACAGCCAAGATCCACTGTGAGCGAACAGCAGACTTTATTGAATCTACTCGATAGATTTCATAACTCCTTATAGACACATCAGTAATGTACCAGCCCGCCATCTACAGCATACTGGCTGCCAGTAACATAGGATGCGTCATCTGACAGGAGGAATAATGCAACCGCAGCGGCTTCTTCTGCTTTGCCTGCGCGACCTAAAGGAACCTGGCTTACCACGAAATCTTCAAACTGCTGACGCGACTCCTCTGGCATAAAGTGCCTGAAATTAGTTTCAATTGGGCCCGGCACCAAAGTGTTGGCGCGGATGCCACGTTCGGCCAGCGCAGATGCCCAGCTTTTTACCATGGCGATAACGGCGCCTTTCGTCGCTGCATACAGGCTTGTCATAGCAGCACCTTCGTATGTAGAAGAGGACGAAGTAACCAGAACGGATGCACCTGAATTAAGTAATTTTGATAGGGCGGCAAGCTGTAGCATCGGGCCGCGCACATTGGCGTTCATCATGCGATTAAAAGAATCCGCCGTTACAGATTCCGGAGAGCTGACCTCCGCGAAGCCAGCATTGAGCCATAATCCATCAAGTGAACCCCAATAGCTAATAGCTTCCTTTAGGGTATTGATGTCAACTTCGCTTGCAGAATCACTTTTCAAAATAAGCGATGTTTTAGGCAGCAGAGTATGGGCGCGTTCCAGTCTTTCTTCACTGAGCCCTGTAATAGCTACATCACCACCCTCAGCGATAATGCGCAGCGCGCCTGCCAACCCCATGCCACTTGTACCACCAGTGATCAGTATACGTTTACCCTGAAACCTGCCCATGCTTAGTCCTTTTGTTGGCTGAGGAATGAGCATTTACCTTACGTAAACAAAACACTGTTCGTCATCTATTTCATTACGCAACTAAGGCATTGCTGATTGAACTACAGCTTCTGGTACGGAATGGACCAACTGGCGAGATGTCAGGTCGGCTTTGAGCGTGAAGCAGATCTTGTCTTTCGGCGCTAACAGCGTCGAAATTTGCAGGCGACCTAATTTGACCTCACCAAATAAGGTGACAGAAAATCCTCCACTTCGTGTTTGCCGATACCTGGCGTATAGCTGATACCTGCATTCTTTAAAATATTGAGTGCTTCCCGTCTGTTTCCTGGATGTGGGGCTTCTGTAGCAACAATATCAATGGTCGAGGATGTGTTTAGTCTTTATAAACACGTTTACCAGTTGAAGTATGCCCAGCGTTCCGCTTCACCGGGAGTCATCCCGACCACGATTTTTAGGGCGTTGAGTAACAGATCGATTTGCACGGGATCAGAGGCCTTCTGCACTTCAGTGATCAATTGCAAAATCACGGCACCGTTGGTGACTCTCACGCCACGTTGGGTGATTTCACCTGCGGCCGCTTCAATCACAACGGTTTCAGCAGTGGCTTTGTCGCGAAGCGCATCTAAGTGAAGGAAAGACTTCGCGCTATTAGTTGACTGTTGTGCGCTCTGATACATGATTTTATCCCTTATGTCCGCTACTCAAACGTCATTATGGTCAGGCTGTAACGTATAAAAATCGCAATCTATTAGTAGAGTGCGGATTTTGTACAGGGTGGCATTTCGAGTGATATCGAAACCACATGTGAAATAAATTTAGCGCATTTTGTCAAAATTGGGAGGGCGGTTATCACCAAAAACCGTTCTGGCATCGTCGATAAATCTTACCAGAACAATTTATGCTCAAAGGCATCTTCGATGTTTGCGGTTTGTTATGCGGGGATGTTTTACGTGGAGTGTATTATCAGCTTATGCCTGATAACTCAGTTGCTTCGCCAGTGGTGTAGCGAAAGACTGATTCTGGCAACTCATTTTGAGAGTGTCGTCCCTGACAGTGTCTCCGGCCGGTATACACTCACGTGTAACCGATGAGGTCATCCGCTTCGTCGTCTTTCGGCCGGAACCGGATTACGTCCTTTGGCTTCAGTTCATTTATCGTTAATTCAGTTCATTATTCAGGCTAACTAAGGTTTGCAAATAAGGTATTTGCTCCTCGGCGACTGAAGATGACTCAAAGCTCATTAACCAGTTTCTGGCTTTAGCGATTTGAGTCAAGCGGTCAATATTATTCTCTGATTTAGACATCAAACCAAGCTGTGAAAAAAGGTTCGCAACACTGATTTCCTTTCGACATAAAGCAAGGCTTAATGCGGCTTCACCAATGATAATATGGCTTTTTTCATGATCTTGAAATAACACTGAAAATCCTCCATCAGATCGAATTAATGACAACCTCAATTTAAACTTAGAAGCTATTTTCAATATTGCATTACGACTCGTCTTAATAATGTCATGGTGTGGATTTTCATGATCAATAAAAGCTGAGCCTTTAAATATTCAATCTGGAGTTTTCATCATGTGGAATGGAGGTTGTTCATTTTTAACACAGCGTGAGGCACGGGTTTTAATGATTTTATAAAAAATGGATTATTTATGTGGGAAAAGTGCCTGTTCATCAAAAGGTTAACACACCCTTTCACAGGCTATTCGAATGATTTTTGTTCGCTTCCGGTTGAGAATCATTTAGCTATCCAATGACATCGGCTTTTCTCCGCCCGGCGGCAAACCAAATAACCCCCGCACCCAATTTAGAAACGCGCCATAAGGCCTTCCCAAACACAGCATCATCAACGCAGCACCGAGCGTCCCACGCACCAGTCCACTGCCTGATGCACCGCTAAAAGCAATGATTGCTGCATAGATGGGCACCTGAAAACTCACCAGCGCGACACTGTCCCACAGCAGTTTCGAAATCCGGCCCGATCCCGCAAGCTGCATTATCCAATCGCGCCACAAGCCGTAAGGGCGGGCAACTGGCACCATCAAAACGGCACCAATCAAACGGGCATGCAGCACCTGATCCCACGCCATGCCGGCGATCCATCGTTCATTAATCATGCCCGTCGTGGTGAAAAATAAAATCAGTGCAGTGGTATCCGCCATAAAGGCCGTTCGGCGCATGCTCTGGTCTTGAGGTTGAGGCAAAGTGCATTTCCTATATGAAGTCGTGAGAAAAACAGTCGTTCAACTTTGTAGCGAACCCTCATTTCACCCTAGCCCAAAACCACCGCAGCACCTCCATCTCACCGTTAAAACCCGCCAAAACTAAATCTCCTTTCCTGCCAACTGCTTTGCACCATCCCGAAGGATCCCGCTTGATCAAACAACCCGATCAGTAATACTGTATTTATATACAGTATATTTTCGAAGGCCATCATTATGGTGTTTTATCAACCGGCGGAACTCCGCGCCATCCTCAGTTTGCCCTTGTTTATCAGTCGTGTGCCGTGCGGTTTCCCGTCACCGGCGCAGGATTACGTTGAGCAGCGTATTGACCTCAATGATCTCTGCGTCACGCATCCCAGCGCTACTTACTTCATCAAAGTCAGCGGTGACTCGATGATTGAGGGCGGAATCAGTGATGGCGATATGTTGATCGTCGATAGTGCTGTCAAACCCGAGCAGGGTGATGTGGTGGTGGCTTCCATCGCGGGGGAATTCACGGTGAAGCAACTGATGCTGAAGCCTTGCTTGCACCTCAAACCGATGAATGCGGCACACGCCATCATTCCCATTCCCGACCCGGATCAGTTTGAGATTTTCGGTGTCGTTAAACATGTCATCAAGACGCTGAGACGGTAATGTTTGCGCTGGTGGATGTGAACTCATTCTATGCCTCGTGTGAGACGGTGTTCAGGCCGGACCTCAAAGGCAAGCCGGTGATTGTGTTAAGCAACAACGATGGCTGCGTCATCGCACGTTCGGCCGAGGCCAAGAAGCTGGATATCGGCATGGGCGGCCCCTATTTCAAAATCAAAGATGTGTTGCGCCGCCATAACGTGCATGTGTTCAGCTCTAACTATGCGCTCTACGCCGATATGAGTCTGCGCGTGATGACGATACTGGAAGAGATGGCACCCGCCGTTGAGATCTACTCCATCGATGAAGCGTTTATGAACCTGACGGGCGTGCGGAATTGCCGCGTGCTGGAAGAGTTCGGACGGGAAATTCAGGATCGGATTAAACGCGAAACGCATCTGGCGGTAGGGGTGGGGATTGCGCCCACCAAAACCCTCGCCAAGCTGGCTAACCATGCTGCTAAGAAATGGAGCAAAACCGGTGGCGTGCTGGATATATCCAATCTTGAGCGACAAAAGAAGTTAATGGCTTTAGTCGATGTGGCGGATGTGTGGGGCGTAGGGCGTCGCATCAGCAAGAAGCTGAATGCCATGGGCATCAATACCGCGCTGGATTTATCGGAGCAGAGCACCTGGGTGATCCGTAAGCACTTCAATGTGGTACTGGAGCGCACCGTGCGCGAGCTGCGCGGTGAGCCCTGTCTCGAACTGGAAGAGTTTGCGCCCGTGAAGCAGCAGATTGTCTGTTCACGCTCGTTTGCGGGACGTATCACGGAGTACGCCGATATGCGTGAAGCGGTGTGCAACTATGCCGTGCGCGCCGCCGAAAAGTTGCGTGGCGAACGGCAGTATTGTCGACAGATCGGCGTGTTTATTCGCACCAGCCCGCATGCGGAGGGTGAAATCTTTTACGGTAATCAGGCGATCATTAAAGTACTAACGCCCACCAATGACAGCCGCGATATTATCCACGTGGCCACCGAGGCGCTGGATCGCATCTGGCGGGAAGGGTGCCGCTATATGAAAGCGGGGGTGATGTTAGGTGACTTCTTCAGTCAGGGCGTGGCGCAGCTCAATTTGTTTGATGACATCCAGCCGCAGGCGAATAGCGAAACGCTGATGCGGGTGATCGATGGCATTAATCAAAGCGGGAAAGGGAAGCTATGGTTCGCCGGACAAGGAATCCAGAAATCCTGGGCGATGAAGCGCGAGATGTTATCTCCGGCGTATACCACCCGATACGCAGATCTCCCGGTGGCGAAGTAAATAGCGGATTAGCGCATAACATGAGCCGCCACTTTTTACCAGGCGTTAGGAAATGGCTGAATATTCCCGTATACCGCCACGATAAGCCGACAAAATGCCAATCCATGCCATACTTGGCAAGGCCGATTTTTCACGATGTCGCGGGGGAAAAGAGATGCGTTCAGTGGTGATTAGCGCAGTTGTCGCAGTAGCGGGTGGGGTATGCGGTGCCTTACTCAGCCAAAATGAAACCCTCTTTGCCCCGAAAGCCAGTGCACCTCCTTCCGATCCCGCTATCACCTGGACCACGCCCGCTATTGCCGGTTACGGCAAAGTGCACTATGACGCCAGCAGCGCATTCCAGCCCAGCAGTGCGCTGAGTAACAAAGTGGTCTTCAAAGTCAGTCGTGGCGCGGAAGAACGCAGTCAGGTGAATCCGGCGCTGGAGCATGTGGCACAAGTGGTGAATACCTATGTGGCGGCCGGCGTGCCGGCAAAGCAGTTAAAATTTGTGGTGGCGGTGAATGGCGAAGCGACGCCCGCAATGCTGGAAAACACCCGTTTTCGACAGCTGTTTGGTGTGGATAATCCCAACCTTGCGCTGATATCGGCGCTGGAACAGCAGGGCGTCAAAGTCACGGTGTGCGATCAGGCGCTGGCCTGGCATCACTACGAACCCCAATGGATTGCAGATTCAGTGATCCATACACCTTCTGCACTCACCACGATGACCACGCTGCAAAATCAGGGGTACGCTTTACTGAGTATGTGATGCGTTTGTGGCTTTGCTGTCCCTGGCATGAACCTCAACGCCCTTATTGTGGCTTCTGCCAAAGGTTCTCTTCGATCAAAAACAACTCGAAACCGTGCTGGAAGTCTGCCAACACACCTCAACATTATCTGAAGCGGGACGACATTTATTTTCGGTCTCGCGGCAGCATAAAAAGCAGCCGAATGATGCCGATCGCTTACGTAAATACCTCATGCGCTTCGGGCTGAGTTGGGAAGATATCCAGAAAAAATGAATGCCGTTCTTTGCGCCGCTTAAAGGAAATTTCCTGTGGGGTAGCTTCACACAGCTGAAATGTTTAAATCGCGCTGCGCTTTAAATTGTCACCAAACCTGAGGTGTTTTTTTCCTGGTATTGACATTAGGTTTAATTAAAACATTAATTAAATCAATGGAGATACCATCCAGGAATAGACTGTTTTTTCTTCAAGATGCTGTAAATTACGCGGCGATTTTGCTTTAATTAACCGACGTAGCAAGATGAGAGGACAGCATGACAAAAGCCTATATAACAAAATATGCATTAACCCGGGGCATCTACATCGCAGAAGGTGAACTCAAAAATGATGGCGAGGTATTTGTACAGCGCCGCGATCGTGAGTACAACTTTGAGCAGTTTTTTAAGAAAAAAGAGTTTCAGTTAACCGAAGAAGAAGCGCTGGCGCGTGCGGATAAAATGCGTGCGGTGCAACTTAAAAAGTTGGCGAAGGAATATCAAAAACTCAGTGAGCTGGAATTTACGATTAAAGAGTGATCCTGATTAGATGGAAATCATCTAATTCACTGATTATAAAGGGGTGTGAAATTGATGTGGGTGTCCGAAAGAAATTCGTTAAGATTTCGATAAAATAATGAAACCCCATTTCAATATCTACTAAAAAGTGATGTAACACGCCGCCTGCGGGCGGCTTTTTTAATTGGCTGACAGGGTGAAGGTTGCCCATCAATCCTGACAAAGGAAGTGCGAATAGGTAACAATAGCGAAGCGGCGAAAGGTATTGCCGATTATGTTAATTCACAGACTTAGGTTACTGTAATATTACGGACCAATAATAAGCAGAGGTTCGCGTGCGCGAGAACGAGATTGATATCCATTATTACGCCACCGAAATCCGGAAATTAGCAGCATCGCATCAGGCTGGAGAAACACTGAGTGAGGTAAAATCCAGAGTGGATAGCCTCATTCAGCAAATGAAAGAGTCACTCGGCAGTGACAAAGCCTGGCAGGCGAAGAATTGGGAGGCGCTGTTGGATCAGTTGAATATCTATTTGACTAACAAGGTTGATCCGAAGTGGATGACGGTGATCTCTCATGCCAAATTCCGCATTAAAAGCCGCAGACAGACCGCTATCTATTCACGAAAACACTTCAAACAATAAGGCTTTTGCCGCCCGGTCGGGCGGCAAATAAGTTATCCAAGCCAATGGTGGATGGTGAGATTAATCGCGCCGCCGCCGACAATCAGCCAGATAAACAACATCAAACCTAATAACAGCGGACGCAGACCGGCTCGCTTCAGCTGACTGATATGGGTGGTAAGACCCAGTGCGGCCATCGCCATGGCGAGCAGCACGTTATCCAGCTGATTAATGACTGCAATCGCCGAGGCGGGAATCAGATGCGCTGAGTTAAACAGCGCCACCAGAATGAACGCCAGTGCAAACCATGGGAAAGTAATACGCTGTTTTTCCCCGCTGGTGGCCGGTGCGCTGCGGCGTACCATCACCCCGATCACCACCAGGAACGGTGCCAGCATCATTACGCGCAGCATTTTGGCGATCACCGCCGCATTTTCTGTTTCCGGGCTAATGGCATGTCCGGCCGCCACGACCTGCGCCACTTCATGCATGGTCGAACCGGTGTAAATACCAAATTCACTCAGGCTCAGGCCCGGCAGTAATGGCGAAACGCTATGCCAAATCAGCGGGTAAAGGAAAATCGCCAGTGTACCGAAGATCACCACAGTCGCGACCGCCACCGCCACTTTGGACGATTCGGCTTTAATCACCGGTTCAGTCGCCAATACGGCGGCGGCACCGCAAATACTGCTACCTGCACCTATCAACCACGCGGTTTCACGATCCAGTTTCAGGATTTTACGTCCCAGCCAGCAGGCGAGGGTAAAGGTGCTGGTCAGCATCAGTACATCAATCACCACACCGCTGACACCGACATCCAGCACCTGCTGGAAGGTGAGACGGAAGCCATAAAGGATAATGCCGAGACGCAGCAGTTTCTGTTTGGCAAACTGTACGCCCGCGTCGCAGTGACCGTGCACCGTCGAGTAGAGCGTATTGCCGAGAATGATCCCGCCGATGATGGCCAGCGTCAGGGCGCCTAACCCCAGCTGCGCGACCGACGGCAGATTACCGAGCCATGCCGTTGCCAGCGCAATGGCCGCCGTAAGCAGCAAACCGGGCGCGAAATGCGCCATACCCTGTGAGTGTTTGTGTAGAGAGATATCAGCCATAACGCCTCCTGTGTTGCCGTTATGATGCGGAGAGATGGCTTGAAAGAAAAACTGATTATATCGTTAGAACAAATCTGAATAATTGGTAAAGACGGGGATGAACGCAGATAAAGGCGGAGAGGGCGCGGCGAAATCGGTGTTCGCGGCGCCTTGTCGGGTTAAATCACCATACCCAAAATTTGCAGCGTGCTGCGCTGCGAGGCGGTGACGAACGGGATGTCTTTGATGTGCTGCATGCCAAAGGCTTCCCAAAACTTACGTGCACGCACGTTTTCAGCCATCACTTCCAGCCACATGTAACCTTCCTGCTTCTCACGGGCTTCATTAATGATGCTTTGGAACATGATTTTGCCGAAGTTCTTACCGGTCTGATCGGGATTCAGGTAGAGCTTATTCAACATGGCGCCCGTCATGCCGGAATCAGGAACCGGTGTATTCCAGGTGACCTTGGCAAAACCTACCGGGTGATCGGTCTCGGCGATCAGCCAGCTCTCGTTTTCTGCCGCGAGGCTGCTCTGCAGCACCGTCAGGCCATATTCTTTATCGATAAACGCATCCATTTCGTCGGTTGAAACCCACATATGTTTGAAATGCGCGCTGTAGGTCATGCGTCCCAGCTGATGAAGCAGTTCCGCGTCCTCGGCCTGAGCCTTGCGTATGGTGAAATTCATGTAAGATGTCCTGTTATCCGTCCCTATTGATGGTCGTGCAGCCAAACGTTCCATCGCTGACTTTTCAGCAGGGTACTTTAACAGGGAGAGACGGTTCCGACACATGCTAAGTGTGGAATCAGAATAGTGATGCGCCCTCCGACTGGAGAGCGCAGGGATGCGTAAGGCATCAGAACAAATAACGGGCTCCCAGAACAAACTGGTTTTCCACCAGATGTGCTTTCATTTGCTCATCTTTAAGGCCACGAGCGTTCCCGAATGTATTGTATCCGCTCTCTATTTTGCCCATATCCACATAACGGTAGCCAAGGTCCAGGCTCACCTGCTCAATCGGCGTGTAGCTAATACCGGCGCCGACACTGTAGGTCAGGTTGTTTTGCGTGGTTGAAGCATACTGACGAGAGGAGTTGCCTTGCCAACCGCCTGCTTTGATTTTACTGACGCCGACGCCTGCGGTGCCGTACAACGCAACGTTATAGCCGATTTGATAGTCACGATACACGTTCAGCATCAAGCGCTGGACATCGGTTTGCAGATGGTTATAGCTGGAAGTGAAAGTCGATGAACCACTGGTGAATTCGGATTTCTGACCAAAGGTATATTCGCCTTCCGTGCGCCAGCCATTGCCCCATTGATAACCGGCTGCAAGCGCTGCCGCGCCGTTATGTGCCTTTTCATTGCCTGCAACAAATTGCCCCACGCCAGGACGTGCGCTGGTATCCATCTCTTTGGCACGTTGTTCACTTTGCAGATATTTTGCAGAGGCGTAATAGCCTTCACTGGTTTCGGCTGCAACAGCGCTGCCCGCAGCAAACAGCATAGGCATAGCAAAGATTAACGCATTAAGTTTCATATGATTCCGTTCTCATTCTTTATCAGGTAGAGAACGCATCATAAGAAAGGCCAATCACGAGAAAAATTCGGTTGAATACTTAGGCAACCTGGTAGAGTTACGTAAGGTAGCTAAGAGCCTAAACGCAAGGTTTCAGCGCGCCTGGCGGTCTCATAAACGTATTGCAGCATCGGCTCTAAATCGGCATCCGGCCCGGAGCTGATAATTTTGCCACGCAGCCACTCAATTTCGCTGGTGATGTCGGGATGGAAAATGGTGTTGTTCTGCGCGTTACGCAGCCATTTCAGCAGAAAGTTATTCTTGCCGCGCACGCCGGCGGGTTTGCGCGTTTTTGCATTGATCTTCAGCGCCACCAGGATGCAGTAATAGAAATGCACGCGCTGACTGTAGCTCTGGGGGATCATAGGCTGTTACCCGCCATGACATCGCAAAAGTGTGAACCTGATCGGATTTTCATCGTCCTGAATGCCTGCCTGAAAGCGCCATTTGGCGCAGATATGGGCCTTTATCGGCCTTTTTTCCGCCTTGAACCGCGCGGTAACCGCACCATAAGCCAATCGGCGGCGCGGATGCAAGTAAGGAAAATCTGGTAAATGAGGCGTCACCAGGGAAAGAGGGCGGGCAAAATTTAAGGTCTTAAAAAAGCGAAGCGTTATAAAAGGAAAGGGGGCGATTTTTTGCCGTTGCAAAGACCTGAAACAGACACTTTTCACATGCGTTAACCCGCTACGCCTGGCAAAACTGTGATCTCCGTCTAGACTTAATGCTGACGATGTTCGCAGTCAGGTTGCTGTGTTGGCTATAAAGTTGTGCGTTTGTGGAGAGTTACCTATCGCAGTCCCCCGTTTTTGGCTCAATCTCCTCGCCTCAGTCCAGACATCCGACTGAAAACACCCAGCCTGACTTCGAACATCCTGTTAAAGCCTAATGAACAGGAGGAGACGTGACCCCTGCGGTTAATCAGAACAGCACCTTGCCGTCACTCAGCGGCGGTCTTTATGCCTTCTTTTTTGATGTCGACGGCACGCTAGCGACCATTCAGTCGCAACCCGAGTCGGTTTCCATCCCCGCATCGGTGCGCCAGCATCTGCAACAAATCTCCAATCTGAGTCATGGCGCCCTGGCGCTGGTATCGGGCCGTCCGATTGCGCAACTGGATGCACTGGTTGCGCCACTGGAAGCGCCCGCGGCGGGCGTGCATGGTGCGGAACGCCGTGACGCCAGTGGGCACGTGCACCGGCATTCGCTGCCTGGCGACATTGCGCAAACGCTGCAAACCGAACTGCAGCAAACACTCGACCAATGGCCAGGCACCCTGCTGGAAGTGAAAGGCATGGCGTTTGCGCTGCACTATCGCAACGCGCCCGAGTACGAAAAATCCATCATGCAACTGGCGGAAGACGCCGTGACGCGCTTTCCTGCGCTGGCACTACAGCCGGGCAAGTGTGTGGTGGAGCTAAAACCGCAGGGCATAGATAAAGGTGCTGCGGTACGTGAATTTATGCAAGAAGCCCCCTTTATTGGCCGCATTCCGGTCTTCGTGGGTGACGATCTGACCGATGAAAAAGGATTTCTCGCCGTTAACGCCATGCAGGGCATTTCAGTCAAGGTCGGAGAAGGCGCCAGCCATGCGCGCTACCGTCTCGACAGCGTTGATGCGGTATGGCACTGGCTGGCGCAACTATTATTACAACTAGAACATGACATCGTCGGTAAGGAGTCAAGGTTATGAGTCGTTTAGTCGTGGTATCTAACCGTATCGCCATTCCGGATGGAGGCAAAGCCAGCGCGGGTGGTCTTGCGGTGGGCATTTTGGACGCGTTACGCACCACCGGAGGCTTGTGGTTTGGCTGGAACGGAGAAATCAGTGAATTCTCTGGCGAGGAAGAGGATGAGCCACTTTCGCAGATTGAACAGGATGGCATTACTTATGCCTCACTGCCGCTCAATCAGAACGATTACGATCAATACTACTGCCAGTTCTCTAATACCGTTATCTGGCCGGCCTTCCACTATCGTCTGGATTTAGTGCAGTATCAGCGCGAAGCCTGGGATGGCTATTGCCGTGTGAACACCTTGCTGGCACAGCGCCTGAAGCCGCTGCTGCAACCTGACGATGTATTGTGGATCCATGATTACCATCTGCTGCCGTTTGCAGCCGAGTTGCGCAAATTGGGCGTCAACAATCGCATCGGCTTCTTCCTGCACATTCCGTTCCCGACGCCGGAGATCTTCAATGCGCTGCCACCGCATCAGACACTGCTGGAGATGCTGTGCGATTACGACTTGCTGGGATTCCAGACCGAGTCCGATCGCGTAGCCTTCCTCGATAGCCTGAGCCAGTTGACGCAGTTGCAGAATAAAGGCGAGAAGAAACACCGTGCCTTTGGCAATACCTTTATGACGGAGGTGTATCCGATTGGTATTGAGCCGGACAGCATCAAAGAGATGGCCGAAGGACATCTGCCACCGAAAATGGCGGCAATGAAACGTGAGCTGGGCGATGTACAAAATATTATTGCCAGCGAGCGGCTCGATTATTCAAAAGGATTGCCGGAACGCTTTCTGGCTTATGAGGCACTGCTGGAGAATTTCCCGCAGCATCGCGGCAATATCCGTTATTCACAAATCGCGCCGACGTCCCGTGGCGATGTGCAGGCCTATCAGGATATTCGCCATCAATTAGAGACAGAAGCGGGGCGTATTAATGGTAAGTACGGCACGCTCGGCTGGACACCGCTCTATTATCTGAACCAGCACTTTGATCGCCGCCTATTGATGAAAATCTTCCGCTTAACCGATGTGGGTCTGGTCACGCCACTGCGTGACGGCATGAACCTGGTGGCGAAAGAGTATGTTGCCGCGCAGGACCCGGACGATCCGGGCGTGCTGGTGCTGTCACGCTTTGCCGGGGCGGCGAACGAACTGACATCGGCACTGATCGTCAATCCTTACGATCGTGATGAAGTCGCCGCCGCACTCGACAGAGCGCTCACCATGCCGCGCACGGAGCGAATTTCGCGCTACAACGACATGATGGCGGTGTTGCGTAAGCAGGATATTACGCAATGGCGTGAGAGCTTCCTGCGTGATTTAAATGCATTACCTGCGCGCAGCGCCGATCATGGTATCGCCAATAAAGTGGCGACCTTCCCGAAACTCGCCTAAATCTGCTTTCCGGTGCGCAATGCTGCGCACCGTTTTCACTGCCCATCTTAAACCTGCGAAATCGTTTTCATTTCCTTAAGAAGTAACTGCCTGACACGGCAGCTAAAATCGCACGTTTTGGTTAAAAAACGTGCAATCGAACGTGAAAAAAGCTTTTTTTTCATGTCTGCCCTAAAGGTTTGGTTGGTCAGGCCGATAGTTATCTCAAATCAATGCGTCAAATCCCCAATTCATTCATATCACTAATGTAACGCACTGTTACATCCACTGCCGTTCGCTAAACACTCCCTACAAAGCCCTAACAGTTCCCAGGCGCGCTGCGTCCAGTCTTCACGCTTATCTATCATCATGGTGGTAGTGCATTTCAGCAATATTCCCTGTAAGTGATTAATTTAGAAGCAAATAGTTTTTACCAAAATCAGCATATTATGCTGCCTTTATGATTTTCGGTGGCTGCATGTCTCCATTTAAAACCAACTCAACAGATAAAAGATCGCGTTGTCATGACAATCGACCACACAGGCTAAAAAGGGGCTTTTTAGAGTGAAATATTAGCGAAACAATTCAAATTCGCTCAAAAAACGCACAACAGAAAAGCAATTCTGAAGCTTCCAGGAAAAAATTTGCCTTAAAAGTGTGACGCAGATCACACTTTATCTAAAATTTCGCACCACTCACGTTGTATGTAGAAATCAGACGATATAGATTTGCGTTGTTTTCGGATTAGTCTTAAAAAACTGTAAGCAGACGTCACGGAAGATGGTTACAACTCAAGAAAAGATTGGCCTGGAGTTTTGACTACTACTGATCAGTGTCCCGGCGGGAAGTGAAACAGTTCAGTACACGTTGGCTTTGCCTGATTATTTTTTGCCATCTTTAGATTTACCAACCAGCAACCCGAACCATAGAACTTTTAATTCTGTGGCCGTATATGTGTCGCGTCTATCAGGATGGAAAAAAATGGGTACATCAGAATTACTAAAACATATATATGACATCAATCTGTCATATTTGCTTCTTGCTCAGCGTTTAATTAACCAGGAAAAAGCTTCAGCAATGTTTCGTTTAGGCATCGATGAATCGATGGCAGATGCATTGTCGCAATTAACCTTGCCTGAGATGGTAAAATTAGCGGAAACCAATCAACTGGTTTGCCAGTTCCGCTTTACCGATCACAACCATATTAACCGTTTGACTCAAGAATCACGCGTGGATGACCTGCAGCAAATCCACACCGGCATTTTATTATCCAGCCGTTTACTGCGGAACGCGTCAAAAGATGATGCCTCTGCGAAGAAGAGGGCGGTTTAATGACCGAAAAAAGTATTGTTCAGGAAGCGCGCGATATTCAGCTGGCCATGGAGCTGATTACGTTGGGCGCACGACTGCAAATGCTGGAAAGCGAAACCCAGCTGAGCCGTGGTCGCCTGATTAAACTGTATAAAGAGCTGCGTGGTGCACCCCCACCGAAAGGGATGCTGCCATTCTCAACCGATTGGTTCATGACCTGGGAACAAAATATTCACTCATCCATGTTCTGTAATGCCTGGCAGTTCCTGCTGAAAACCGGGCTGAGCAATGGTGTTGAAGCGGTCATCAAAGCGTATCGCTTGTATCTTGAGCAGTGTCCGCAATCGGACGAGGGCCCGCTGTTGGCGCTAACGCGTGCATGGACCCTGGTGCGATTCGTTGAAAGCGGCATGCTGGAATTGTCTGACTGTAAATGCTGTGGCGGGAGCTTTATTAATCACGCTCATCAGCCTGTTGGCAGCTTTGTTTGCAGCCTGTGCCAGCCGCCATCACGTGCCGTAAAAAGACGTAAACTTTCTGCAGATTCTGCCGATACCTTTCCACAACTGCTGGATGAACAGGTTAAACGCGCCGTTTAAGTTTGTTCGCATCGTGGAAAACATCCAGCAGCGGCTTAGTCCGCTGCTTTTTTTTTGCCCACGATTTACGAATAACACCTGCGGCTCTCTGGCTTAACTTCTACCAACACGTTACGGACGTAAGGATTTTTTGTGCTGATTATTCTGGGTTATATCGTGGTCGTCGGCTCCGTGTTGGGCGGCTATATGATGGTCGGTGGCCATCTGGGGGCGCTTTATCAACCTGCCGAGCTGATTATTATCGGCGGTGCCGGTATTGGTGCCTTTTTAGTGGGCAACAATGGCAAGTCGATCAAGAAAACATTAAAAGCCTTGCCAATGTTAATGCGCGGCTCGAAATATAACAAAGCTGTATACATGGATTTAATGGCACTGCTGTATCGCCTGATGGCGAAATCACGTCAGCAAGGCATGCTGTCATTAGAACGTGACATTGAAGATCCCAGCCAGAGCGAAATTTTTGCTAACTATCCGCGTATTTTGTCCGATAAACAGTTGGTGGATTTTATTACCGACTATTTGCGATTGATGGTGAGCGGAAATATGAATGCGTTTGAAATCGAAGCGCTGATGGACGAAGAGATCGAGACCTACGAGCACGAGTGTGAAGTGCCGGCGCAAAGTATATCGGCCATGGGCGATGGCTTACCTGCCTTCGGTATCGTGGCGGCGGTAATGGGCGTGGTACATGCACTGGCCTCAGCCGATCGCCCGGCAGCAGAGTTGGGCGCGCTGGTCGCACACGCCATGGTGGGAACCTTCCTTGGTATCTTGCTGGCTTATGGCTTTATCTCGCCGCTGGCGTCAGTGCTGCGTCAGAAGTGTGCTGAAACCACCAAAATGATGCAGTGCGTCAAGGTGACTTTGCTCTCCAGTCTGAATGGTTACGCACCGCAGATCGCCGTGGAGTTTGGGCGTAAAACCCTGTATTCCGCTGAGCGTCCGTCGTTCTCCGAGCTGGAAGAACATGTGCGTAACGCGAAAAATCCTGCGAAACAAACCTCGGATCAGAACTCATGAAGGCAGGCAATCGCCCCATTGTGCTGGTTAAAAAGCGCAAACATAAAGGTCATCATGGCAGCCACGGCTCGTGGAAGATTGCCTATGCCGACTTTATGACGGCGATGATGGCGTTCTTTATGGTGATGTGGCTGCTCTCAATTTCCAGCCCGAAAGAGTTGATTCAGATTGCAGAATACTTTCGTACACCGCTGAAAGTCGCGCTGACCGGTGGCCAGCGCAGCAGCGATAGCGAAAGCCCGATCCCCGGTGGCGGTGACGATCCAACACGTAAAGACGGCGAAGTGAAGAAAGTGGTCGATATGGATGCGCAGAAGAAAAAGCTGGAGGAGATTCGTCTGAATCGTCTGCGCGAAAAGCTGGACCAGTTGATTGAAGCCGATCCGCGTCTGAAAGCACTGCGTCCGCATCTGATCATCAACATGGTGGAAGAGGGGCTGCGCATTCAGATTATTGATAGCCAGAACCGCCCAATGTTCAAAACCGGTAGCGCAGAAGTGGAGCCGTACATGCGTGACATCCTGCGCGCCATTGCGCCGGTTCTGAATGATATTCCGAACAAAATCAGCCTGGCTGGCCATACGGATGACTTCCAGTATGCGACGGGCGATCGCGGCTACAGTAACTGGGAACTCTCAGCCGACCGCGCCAATGCCTCACGTCGTGAACTGGTGATTGGCGGGCTGGATGGGGGCAAAATGCTGCGCGTGGTGGGCATGGCTGACACCATGAAGTTAAAGAATCGTGGTTCGAACGATGCTGTAAACCGTCGTATCAGTCTGCTGGTGTTGAACCATGACACCCAGGCTGCGATTGAGAAAGAGAACTCTGAGAGCGATGCCGCGCAGATAACTGACCCGGCACAAATTATTCCCGACATTACCGCACCGACCGGTCCCGCTGCATCTGCTGCACCCGCAAGTTCTACCGCGACTCCGGCTTCGCCGGCCAGTGCGGTGGCGCCTGCACCAGCAGCGCAGCCAGCGGCAGGCGCGGTGACACCAGACCAACCCTCACAGCCGAGGTGATCCCGTGAGCATGGACATCAGCGATTTTTACCAGACGTTTTTCGATGAAGCCGATGAGCTGTTAGCGGATATGGAGCAACACCTGTTGGGATTGGATCCCCAGGAGCCCGATTCCGAGCAGTTGAATGCCATCTTCCGCGCCGCCCACTCCATTAAGGGCGGAGCCGGTACGTTTGGCTTTACGGTTTTACAGGAAACCACCCACATCCTGGAAAACATTCTGGATGGTGCGCGCCGCGGCGAAATGCAGCTCAGCACCGACATCATCAACCTGTTTTTGGAAACCAAAGATATTATGCAAGAACAGCTCGATGCCTATAAAACGGCGCAGGAACCCAACGCAGAAAACTTCAAATATATCTGCGAAGCACTGCGTCAGCTGGCGCTGGAAGCCAAAGGAATCGCACCCGAGCCGGCAAAAGTGGCCGACGTGGTAGAGATCGCCGCCGCCCCAGCATCAGCAGCGGGTTTACGCCTGCAACTGATCGATTTGAAAGAGAAAGAGCCGGAACTGATGCTGGAGGAGCTGGGTAATCTCGGCACTGTCTCCAACGTGGTGAAAGGCACCAACTCGCTGGAAGTGACCATTGATGGCGTTGGTAAAGACGACATCGTTGCGGTGCTCTGTTTTGTGATTGATGAAGCGCAGATTCACTTCCCGGAAGGCGCGGCCGCCGTCGCAGCAGCACCTGCCGAAGCCGTTGCGGTGGAAGCCCCTGCACCGGTGCAAACTGCCACCGTAACCGACATCACCCCACCAGCCAAACGTGAAGCGAAACGTGCGGCAGCGCCGGCCAAAACCAGCGAATCCAGTAGTATTCGTGTTGCGGTTGAGAAGGTGGATCAGCTGATCAACCTGGTCGGCGAGCTGGTGATTACCCAATCGATGCTGGCACAGCGTTCTGGCGAACTGGATCCTGTGGCGCACGGTGACCTGTTGAACAGCATGGGCCAGCTGGAGCGTAACGCGCGTGACCTGCAAGAGTCGGTGATGTCGATTCGTATGATGCCGATGGAGTATGTGTTTAGCCGCTTCCCGCGTCTGGTGCGCGATTTGGCCAGCAAGCTGGGCAAAGAAGTGGAGCTGACGCTGCTGGGTAGCTCAACTGAACTGGATAAGAGTCTGATCGAGCGCATTATCGATCCGTTAACGCACCTGGTGCGTAACAGCCTTGACCACGGTATCGAAACGCCAGAGAAGCGTCTGGCATCGAGCAAAACAGCGGTGGGCAATCTGACGCTGTCAGCGGAACATCAGGGCGGCAATATCTGCATCGAAGTGATCGATGACGGTGCCGGTCTGAACCGTGAACGTATTCTGGCGAAAGCCCTGTCCTCTGGCCTGCCGGTCAGCGACAGCATGAGCGATGAAGAAGTTGGCATGCTGATCTTCGCACCGGGCTTCTCAACGGCGGAGCAGGTGACTGACGTGTCCGGCCGTGGTGTGGGCATGGACGTGGTAAAACGAAACATTCAGGAGATGGGCGGTCACGTCGAAATCTCTTCGAAGCAGGGCAAAGGCACCACTATTCGCATCCTGCTGCCACTGACGCTGGCCATCCTTGATGGCATGTCAGTGCGCGTGGCAGATGAAGTGTTCATTCTGCCGCTGAACGCGGTGATGGAATCCCTGCAGCCAACGGCTGAAGAGCTGAAACCGCTGGCCGGTGGCGAGCGCGTGCTGGAAGTGCGTGGCGAATACCTGCCGCTGGTGGAGCTGTGGAATGTGTTTGATGTGCAGAATGCCAAAACCGATGCGACCCAGGGCATCGTGGTGATTCTGCAGAGCGCAGGCCGTCGTTATGCACTGCTGGTGGATCAGCTGATAGGCCAGCATCAGGTGGTGGTGAAGAATCTGGAAAGCAACTACCGCAAAGTGCCGGGCATTTCAGCCGCCACCATCCTCGGCGATGGTAGTGTGGCGCTGATTGTGGATGTCTCTGCACTGCAATCGTTGAACCGTGAAAAGCGTGTGGCCGGTGCCGCAGCGTAATAGATAAATAAAGGGCAAAAAAATGACTGACATGGCAACCGTGACCAAAATCGCTGGCGAAACCGTGGGCCAGGAATTCTTAGTTTTCACCCTGGGTGACGAAGAGTACGGCATCGACATTCTCAAAGTGCAGGAGATTCGGGGTTACGATCAGGTAACGCGCATTGCTAACACCCCTGAGTTCATCAAGGGTGTGACGAACCTGCGTGGCGTGATCGTGCCAATCATCGACCTGCGCGTGAAGTTCGCGCAGCAGGATGTGGAATACAACGAAAACACCGTGGTGATCGTGCTGAATCTTGAGCACCGCGTCGTGGGTATCGTGGTGGATGGCGTGTCTGACGTGCTGTCTCTGATGCAAGAACAGATCCGTCCGGCACCGGAATTCGCGGTCACCATGTCCACCGAGTACCTGACCGGCCTCGGCGCACTGGGCGAGCGTATGCTGATTCTGGTCGACATCGAGAAGCTGCTGAGCAGCGAAGAGATGGCGCTGGTGGATACGCTGCGTAGCGCGTAATCATCGACAATCACGGGCTGGCAGCATCGGCCCGTGATAATTCCGCATTGAAATAATTTCCATAAAAATCAGATAATAACAATATTTATTCACACAACTTTCATTAAACTCCCTGCCTCGCCCGCCGATAAATATTGCGTTCCATTTACTTACTTTTCCCAGGGCTATCTATGTTAAAAAAAATTCGCGTCGTCACCAGTCTGCTGGTGGTGCTACTGATGTTTGGCCTGCTGCAGGTCATATCCGGATCAATATTCCTCAAAGCCTTAAACGACGATAAATCCAGCTTCAATGTGTCGCAGTTAGCGAGCCAAAACCTTTCGGCGCTGAATGATGCCTACATGAGCCTCAACCAGAGCCGTGTTGTACTGACGCGTATCCAGTTGCGTATCGCCACCAGTAAACTGGCCAACAAAGAGCCGGATATTGAGGGGCTGTTCAACGACAGCAAACAGTTCCAGCAAAAAGCAGCGGATAATTTCAAACTCTATAAAGCGATTCCGGATACACCGGGACAAAATAAGGAACTCACAGGTCAACTGGATGAGGGCTATACCGCTTACGCCACGGCATTGAGCCAGATGCAGGATGCGCTTCTCGCCAACGATTTATCGAAAGCGGGCAGCGTGCCGGTGGCACCGAGCCAAAGTATGTTCCTGAAAACTTACACCGACTGGCGTGCGGATGTGGCGAAACTGGCAGCACAAGGCCAGGAAAAAAATGCCGATGCCTTCAGCCGCATGAGCTGGATTCTGGGCGCTATCATGGTGGTGGTATTAGTGGTGATTGGACTGTGCTGGGTGAACCTGCGTCGCATCCTGATTAATCCATTGAACACTAACATTGCCCACATTCAGTCGATCGCGCAGGGTGACCTGACCCAGAGTATTAGCGTTGAAGGCCGCAATGAGATGAGCCAACTGGCGAGCAGCCTGCATGACATGCAGCAGTCGCTGGTGCGTACTGTCAGTAACGTGCGTGACGGATCTGATGCCATCTTCACCGGCGCCAGTGAGATCTCGGCAGGTAACAACGATCTCTCCGCTCGTACGGAAGAGCAGGCTGCCTCGCTGGAACAGACCGCAGCCAGCATGGAACAGCTGACCGCGACAGTGAAACAGAACGCCGAAAATGCCC
Source organism: Pantoea sp. Taur (assembly GCF_009830025.1). Lineage (NCBI taxonomy): Bacteria > Pseudomonadati > Pseudomonadota > Gammaproteobacteria > Enterobacterales > Erwiniaceae > Pantoea > Pantoea sp. Taur. The sequence continues at coordinate 75,718 of NZ_SZZZ01000006.1, read as the reverse complement.
GCCAGGCGTCACAGCTGGCGTTGAGTGCCTCTGAAACCGCACAGAAGGGCGGCAACGTGGTGGAAGGCGTCGTACGCACCATGAGCGATATCGCCGGGAGTTCGAAGAAGATCGCTGATATCACCAGCGTGATTGACGGTATCGCCTTCCAGACCAACATCCTTGCGCTGAATGCAGCGGTGGAAGCGGCGCGCGCTGGCGAGCAGGGGCGTGGCTTTGCGGTGGTGGCAGGTGAAGTTCGCAACCTGGCACAGCGCAGCGCCCAGGCGGCGAAAGAGATTAAGGGTCTGATTGAAGATTCTGTCAATCGCGTCAACAGCGGTTCGCAGCTGGTGGGTACCGCCGGTGAAACCATGAGTGAGATCGTCAATGCGGTCACCCGTGTGACCGATATTATGGGCGAAATCGCCTCAGCGTCTGATGAACAGAGTCGTGGTATCGATCAGGTCGGTCAGGCAGTGACGGAAATGGACCGCGTGACCCAGCAGAACGCCTCGCTGGTAGAAGAGTCTGCTGCGGCAGCGGCTTCGCTGGAAGAGCAGGCCAGCCGTCTGAGCCAGTCTGTGGCGGTATTCCGTGTGCCGCGTGCCGAACAGCCTGGCATGGCCAGTGCCGTGGTGCGCCATCCGCAGATCGCGCCGCCGGTGTTGAGTGCGCCACGTAAAGCTGTGACGGCGCCAGTCAGCGACAGTAACTGGGAAACGTTTTAATCGCTTGCAGTGGTGTGCGCTGGCGCACCCACTGCCGCAATATCCTTTTAGTTTAACAACATCAATGCGCCTTTATCGTTCATCCGATAAAGGCGCATTTTTTTTAATGACAATTTCTTTAGTTATAAAACACTGTAAAGAAAGTTATTGGCAGAATTATATTTCGTAAAATCCGTTAAAGCCCCTCAAAATTTAACAACTGCGGTCGATAACAGCGGGAGCCGAAATGCCTCACTCTCTGGAGAACTCATGTTAAAACGAATCAATGTTGTCACCAGCCTGATCGCAGTCTTGCTGGTCTTTGGTGCTTTGCAGTTACTGTCGGGCGGATTGTTCTGGTCTGCCTTACAAAAAGACAAAGAAGCTTTTGCGGTGGCGCAAACCTCCACCAACAACGTCGGCGCGATGTCCGATGCCTGGATCGAACTCAACCAGACCCGTACCGTGTTAAACCGCGCGATGCTGCGCATGCAGGGCAGCATGGCGGCACAGTCAAACGGCGGCCAGCTTCAGGCGCTGATTGCACAGACTGAAAAGCAGCTGGATGTGGCTGCCGGGCACTACCAGCGTTACTACGATCTGCCGGGTACGCCAGGCTTGCCGGACGCACTGCGCGATCGCCTGGAAACGGACTACGCCGCCTTCAACGATGGTTTGAAAGCGATGCTGGAACGTTTGAAAGCTAACGATCTGCAAGGCATGTTTGCGCAGAACATTGAAGCCAAACAGGTGAAGATGAAGGCCACCTATGCAGAGTGGCGAACGGCGCAGAGTGCGCTGGCGGCGGAAGGCGTGGCGCAGAACCAGCAAGCGTTCCACACCATGATGTGGCTGCTGGCAGTAGTGGCATTGGTGGTGGTGTTTGTGATTGTCGGCTGCTGGTTTGGTCTGCGTGCGGTGCTGATCCAGCCATTGCATCAGCTGCTGGGCCATATCCGCCATATCGCTTCTGGCGATCTGACGCAGAATATTGCCGTGGAAGGACGTAACGAGATGACCCAACTGGCGGCCAGCCTGCATGAGATGCAGCAGTCGCTGGTGCGTACCGTCAGCAACGTGCGTGACGGCTCTGATGCCATCTTTACCGGCGCGAGCGAAATCTCGGCGGGCAACAACGATCTCTCCGCGCGTACCGAAGAACAAGCGGCTTCGCTGGAACAGACGGCGGCCAGCATGGAGCAGCTGACAGCAACCGTGAAGCAGAATGCCGAGAACGCCCGTCAGGCTTCCCAGCTGGCGCTCAGTGCCTCTGATACCGCACGCAAAGGCGGCGAAGTAGTGGATGGCGTGGTGCGTACCATGAGTGATATCGCCGGCAGTTCGAAGAAAATCGCCGATATCATCAGCGTGATCGATGGCATTGCCTTCCAGACCAACATTCTGGCACTGAACGCGGCGGTAGAAGCGGCGCGTGCCGGTGAGCAGGGCCGTGGCTTTGCGGTGGTGGCCGGTGAAGTGCGTAATCTGGCACAGCGCAGTGCGCAGGCCGCGAAAGAGATTAAAGGCCTGATTGAAGACTCGGTGAACCGGGTGAACAGCGGTTCGCAGCTGGTCGGCACCGCCGGTGAAACCATGAATGATATCGTCGGCGCGGTCACGCGTGTCACGGATATCATGGGCGAAATCGCCTCAGCGTCGGATGAGCAGAGCCGCGGTATTGATCAGGTCGGCCAGGCGGTCACTGAGATGGATCGCGTGACCCAGCAGAATGCGTCGCTGGTGGAAGAATCCGCCGCTGCTGCGGCGTCGCTGGAAGAGCAGGCCAGTCGTTTGAGCCAGTCAGTGGCGGTATTCCGTGTGCCGCGTGCCTCGCAGGCCACTGCGGCGGTGCGCTTGTCACCGAGCGTGCAGCCGGTGCTGAGTACACCGCGCAAAACTGTCACCGCGCCAGTGAGTGACAGCAACTGGGAGACATTTTAAACGTTTTTAACCGGGCGCACGCAGGTGCGCCCGTTCACCTGTCGGCACACTTTAATTTATCCCTGATCCTCCTTAATTCCCGCTGGTCCAACCCGTTGCAGACAACATAAAGATCCCTCTGTGAACGCCGATAACAGGAGCGATCCGCCAACCAATGAGGTGTTTATGTTTAGTCGTATTCGTGTCGTTTCCGGGCTGTTATGTGTGCTGGCACTGTTTGCCTTGCTGCAGCTGTTTTCCGGAGGGATGTTTTTTACCACGGTGAAAGCCGATAAAGAGAATTTTGCCTATAACCAGCGTCTCAGTACGCTGCAACGGGCGATGGGCACCTCTTGGGTATCGCTGGTTCAGGCGCGTAACACGCTGAACCGTGCAGGGATCCGCTATTTGCTGGACAGCCAGCAAGCTGGCTCAGGCGCAACCGTGAAAGATTTGGTTGCGCTGGCAAGTGAGGAGTTGAAAACCGCTGACAAAGGCTTCGAGGAATTCAACGCTAACCTGTCCGAAAAAGGGAAGTCAGCTGAGAACGTATTGACACTGCAGGCCAACTATAAGGCCTTCCGTGGCGCACTGGCAGAGCTGATTGATTTCCTGGGAACAGGAAACTTCAAAGGGTTTGTCGACCAGCCTACGCAGGGTTTGCAGAATAAGTTTGAAACTGATTACAACGCCTGGTTAGCCAATAACCTGGTGCTGGCAAAGCAGGGTATTGATGCCAACGAAAGCGCCTATCAGCACTCCATTATGCTGGTGATCGGTACTTTGCTGGTGACCCTGCTGGTGATTGCGCTGGTGTGGAGCGGCATGCGCAACGTGCTGATTCGTCCGTTGAAGCAGAGCATCGACCATATCCGTCACATCGCGCGTGGTGATTTGACGCAGCAGATTGATGTCAGTATGCGCAACGAGATGGGTGAATTGCTCAGCTCACTGCAGCACATGCAGCAGGAGCTGGCGAATACCGTGCGTACCGTGCGTGATGGTTCAGACGCTATCTACACCGGTGCCAGCGAAATCGCCATGGGTAACAACGATCTCTCTTCACGTACTGAACAGCAGGCCGCTTCTCTGGAAGAGACGGCTGCCAGCATGGAGCAGTTGACCGCCACCGTGAAGCAGAACGCCGAAAACGCCCGACAGGCTTCGCAGCTGGCGCTCACTGCCTCTGAAACCGCGCAGCATGGCGGCAAAGTGGTGGATGGCGTGGTCACCACCATGAAAGAGATCACCGGCAGCTCGAAGAAAATCGCGGACATCATCAGTGTGATCGATGGCATCGCGTTCCAGACCAACATTCTGGCACTCAACGCGGCGGTTGAAGCAGCACGCGCGGGTGAACAGGGCCGTGGCTTTGCGGTGGTGGCGGGTGAGGTGCGCAGTCTGGCACAGCGCAGCGCCCAGGCAGCGAAAGAGATCAAAGGTCTGATCGAAGACTCGGTGAGTCGCGTCAACACCGGTTCGGTGCTGGTGGAGAGCGCGGGCGAAACCATGACCAACATCGTCAACGCCGTCACTCGCGTCACCGACATCATGGGCGAAATCGCCTCGGCGTCTGATGAGCAGAGTCGCGGAATCGACCAGGTGGGTCTGGCCGTGAACGAGATGGACCGCGTGACACAGCAGAACGCCGCGCTGGTAGAAGAGTCAGCCACGGCGGCTGCCGCACTGGAAGATCAGGCCAGTCGACTGAAACAGTCGGTTGCGGTGTTCAATATTGGTAAAGAATTTGTCGCTCAGGCCGTTAACGTATCTACAGCGCCAAAAATGTTGCGTCCAGCCGCAGTCAAAGCGCTGGCTCAACCCGCAGGTGCACGTAGCGCGGACGATAACTGGGAAACCTTTTAATCCGTGTGGCCGCCGCAAGGCGGCCCAACTGGCAGCGCAGCAGTAATCGCAGTATCACAATTTAATCAGTTTGTTGCCGGGTGACCTGACATGAAGAAATCGACGTTATTGGATCCAAGTGAAGCGACAACGCTGCTCTCGCAAATGGTGCAGCGCCTGCCGCTTTCAGATACGCATTTTCGTCGTATCAGCCAGCTGATCTATCAACGCGCAGGCATCGTGCTGGCCGATCACAAGCGGGAGATGGTTTATAACCGCTTAGTGCGCCGTTTGCGCACGCTGAACATTGATGATTTTGGTCGTTATCTGGCGTTGCTGGAGCAAGACCAGAACAGTGCAGAGTGGCAGGCGTTTATTAACGCGTTGACCACCAACCTGACCTCATTCTTCCGCGAGGCGCATCATTTCCCGATCCTCGCGGATCATGCGCGTAAGCGCAGTGGCAGTTACAGCGTGTGGAGTACCGCCGCCTCAACCGGCGAAGAGCCGTACTCCATCGCCATGACGCTGGCGGAAACGCTGGGTACCGGACCGGGTAAGTTCCAGGTGCACGCCAGCGACATTGATACACAGGTACTGGAAAAAGCCGTGGCGGGGGTGTATCGCCAGGAAGAGCTGCGCACCTTATCGCAATCGCAGCTGCAGCGCTTTTTCCTGCGTGGCACCGGGCCGCATGAAGGCATGGTACGCGTACGCTCCGATCTCGCCAGCATGGTGAACTATTCGCAGCTGAATTTACTGGCCAACGACTGGGCGTTGCCGGGTCCGTTCGACGCAATATTCTGTCGCAACGTGATGATCTATTTCGATAAAGAGACGCAGGAAAAAATTCTGCGCCGTTTCGTTCCCCTGCTGAAGCCCGGCGGTGTGCTGTTCGCTGGACACTCAGAGAACTTCAGCCAGATCAGTAAAGAGTTCTGGCTGCGTGGACAGACAGTCTATGGATTGACCAAGGAAAGACGATGAGCAAAATCACCGTGATGTGCGTGGATGACTCCGCGCTAATGCGACAGTTGATGACGGAGATCATCAACAGCCACGCCGATATGGAGATGGTCGCTACCGCGCCCGATCCGTTGGTGGCGCGGGATTTAATCAAGCAATACAACCCACAGGTGCTGACGCTGGACGTCGAGATGCCGCGTATGGATGGCCTCGACTTCCTTGAGAAGTTAATGCGCCTGCGTCCGATGCCAGTCGTGATGGTGTCATCGCTGACCGGTAAAGGATCGGAAGTGACATTACGCGCGCTGGAATTGGGCGCAGTGGATTTCGTCACAAAGCCGCAGTTGGGTATTCGCGAGGGCATGCTGGCGTACAGCCAGATGATCGCCGACAAAATTCGCGCAGCGGCCCGGGCCAAATTGCATGCGCGCCCGGCCACACCCGGCCCGGTGATGCTGAAAGCTGGCCCGCTGTTGAGTAGTGAGAAGCTGATTGCGATTGGCTCTTCCACTGGCGGCACCGAGGCGATTCGCCATGTACTGCAGCCGCTGCCCGCGACCAGCCCGGCGCTGCTGATCACGCAGCACATGCCGCCAGGGTTTACCCGCTCGTTTGCTGAGCGCCTGAACAAGCTCTGCCAGATCACCGTGAAAGAAGCGGAAGATGGCGAACGTATTTTGCCCGGTCATGCCTATATCGCACCGGGCGCGATGCACATGGAGTTGGGCCGTAGTGGCGCCAACTACGTGGTGAAACTGAATGATGGCCCGCCGGTGAACCGTCATAAGCCCTCTGTTGACGTGCTGTTCCGGTCCGTGGCGGTGCACGCAGGACGAAATGCCGTGGGTGTCATCCTCACCGGGATGGGTAACGACGGTGCCGCCGGGATGCTGGAAATGCATCGCGCCGGTGCCTGGACCATCGCGCAGGATGAAGCAAGTTGCGTCGTCTTTGGTATGCCGCGCGAAGCGATTGCGATGGGCGGCACCAGTGAAGTAGTCGATTTAGGACACATCAGTCAGCACATGCTGGCAAAAATTAGCGCCGGACAGGCATTGCGAATTTAACGAGCCCGTCCTGCCGGACGAGACAACACAGGAGTAGATATGGCTGATAAAAACATGCGCTTTTTGGTGGTGGATGACTTCAATACGATGCGTCGTATCGTCCGCAACCTGCTGAAAGAGCTGGGATTCAACAACGTTGAAGAAGCAGAGGACGGTGTTGATGCACTGACCAAACTGCGTGCGGGTGGTTTTGATTTCGTGGTATCCGACTGGAACATGCCCAACATGGACGGTCTGGAACTGCTGCAGACCATTCGTGCGGACGCGGCGTTGAGCAAACTGCCGGTGCTGATGGTTACCGCCGAAGCGAAAAAAGAGAACATCATTGCAGCTGCACAGGCCGGTGCCAGCGGTTATGTAGTGAAGCCGTTCACCGCAGCCACGCTGGAAGAAAAGCTGGGTAAAATTTTCGAAAAACTGGGTATGTAAGGAGATGTGATGAGCGACCTTCCGAAACCAACCGAAGAAGCCTCGGCACACGACATTATTTCCCGTATCGGCTCGCTGACGCGCATGTTGCGCGACAGCCTGCGCGAATTGGGGTTAGACCAGGCGATTGCCGAAGCGGCGGAAGCGATTCCGGACGCGCGTGACCGTCTGGATTACGTGGTGCAGATGACGGCGCAAGCGGCAGAACGCGCACTCAACTGCGTTGAAGCCGCGCAGCCACACCAGGACCAAATGGAAGCCAACGCCAACAAGCTGAAAGGCCGTTGGGATGCGTGGTTTGAAAACCCGATTGAGCTGGCGGATGCACGCGAGTTGGTTTCGGATACGCGCGAATTTCTCAGTGATGTGCCGTCGCATACCTCGTACACCAACAAGCAACTGCTTGAGATCATGATGGCGCAGGATTTCCAGGACCTTACCGGTCAGGTGATTAAGCGCATGATGGATGTGATCCAGGAGATCGAGCGTCAGTTGCTGATGGTGCTGCTGGAGAATATGCCTGAAGCCAACGCTGCCGCGCGTAAAGACGCCAGCAGCCTGTTGAATGGCCCGCAGATCCATGCCAATGCACCAGGCGTGGTAGCGAACCAGGATCAGGTGGATGACTTGCTGGATAGCTTAGGTTTCTAATCAGCATTGAGGGGGCGGCGAGTTGGCCGCCCCTGAATGCATGCTCAAAACACCGCGCGTTTTTTTGCCTCTTCAATGCCTGCCACCAACACCTGTACACCTAACGCTTCAAACGCTGCAATCTGCGCCGGCGTAATCCCGCGATCGGTAATCAAATAATGGATTTTGCTCCAGTCACAGGGCAGGGCAAACATCGACACCTTATCGATTTTGCTGGAGTCGGCCACCACAAATACCGTACTGGCGGAGTTGATCATCGCCATCTTCACTTTGATATCCGTCTCGCTGGGGAAGCTTAACCCGAGGCGGGGCGAAATACAGGCGGTGGCGAGAAACAGCTTTTCGGCCAACACGTTTTCAAAGAAAGAAGCGGCTTTCTCACCGGACGTCGAGAGTGTTGGAAATTTGAAGGTCCCCCCCGTCAGCAGGATATTAATCCCCGGTTCACCCCCCAGCTTCAGCGCAATATTCACCGCCGTGGTGATCACCGATAAACGACGGATGTGGCCAATTGCTTCCGCAATGGCGGTGGTGGTGGTGCCAGAATCGAAAATCACCGTATCCCCATTTTCCACATACTGCGCGGCCAGCCGGCCAATGGCTTCTTTCTCATCAAGGTGAGTTTGACGCTCAAGCAGCAGTGCGCCGGTGTTCTGCTTACCGGTCATCAGCGTGGCGCCACCGTGATAACGCTGCACATGCCCGGCTTTTTGCAGCATACGCAAATCGGTGCGGATGGTGGCTTCGGTCAGGCCAAAGGTATCGGTAAGCGCTTTAACCGTGACTGTGCCGTCTTCGCGGATCATCTCCAGGATCTTCTCACGACGCTGCTGCATATCAGCCAGCTGCTCAGATTTGCTTTTCAATCGAAATGCTCCCTCTTTCCAATCACGGTCTGGTTTTGGCAATAAGAAAACCCATGATGATTTTACTCTGCGTACCAGGGATTTGCGAGGCGGCTCGCACAAAGATGCATTTTCGAATGAAAATAAGATAAAGCCATGCAATTGATTTCACATACACCTGCCAGCTGTTATTTCTATATCACAAAACGTGATATTTAGTTATTTACTTAAAATACAGACAGATAAAAATAGTTTGCATCATTTGTATGAAATTTGATCTCACCCACAAACCATTGCGAAACGATAGCTTATATTTTTGTTCGAAAATCAATGTTACTGCAAACCTATCCGGCCAGAGATAACCAGAGCCGCTGAACATGCACACAGGAGAGAAGGGATGAGTGGGGAATACGATATCAACCTGCGCTACGGCGTGAATACCGATCTGGATCTCACCGGCAAAGTGGCGGTGGTGACCGGTGGCCTGGGTGGGATTGCCATGGCCAGTAACGCCATGCTGTTAGAGAAAGGTGCACGGCTGGCCCTGCTTTACCCTCCATTCGAAAGCGATCGCGTGGCGGCTGTGCAGGAACAATTCTCTGCCGATCGTGTACTGCTGGTGTGCTGTGACGTGACCGATGCTGGCTCAGTCGAGACGGCGTTCAACCAGGTTGAACAGCACTACGGCCACATCGATATTCTGGTGAACTGTGCAGGTTATGTGATGTTACAGCCGGTACTGGAAACCGACTTTGCCGAGTGGCAGAAGCAGATCGCCGTCAATCTCACGGGTCCTTTCCTCTGCTCGCAAGCAGCGGGCAAACGCATGGTGCGCGCCGGTAATGGCGGCAAGATCATCAATATCGCCTCGCAAGCGGCTTCCATCGCCATTGATAACCACGTGGCTTATACCTCCGCCAAAGCCGGCCTGCTTGGTATGACCAAAGTCATGGCCAAGGAGTTCGCGCCGCACCGCATCAACGTCAATACCTTGTCACCCACCGTGGTGCTGACGCCGATGGGCGAAAAAGCCTGGCGCGGTGAGAAGGGCGAACAGATGAAAAAACTGATCCCGTTAGGGCGTTTTGCTTACACCGATGAAATCGCCGCCGCCGTGCTGTTCTTCGCCAGCAACGGCAGCGACATGATCACCGGCGCAGATTTAATGATCGATGGCGGCTTCACCATCTGGTAATGCCGCGCCAGCACCAGTACGGCCTCAACCCTGCAATAACAACAAAACAATGAGAGAGCACGAAGATGAAAAAACGTACCCTGTTGTTCACAGCCATTGCCAGTTGCCTGATCGCCCAATCCAGTTTCGCTGCCGACAAAGGCACCATCATGATTCTGGTGAACTCGCTGGATAACCCTTATTACGCTTCTGAAGCCAAAGGCGCCAACCTGAAAGCGCAGGAGCTGGGCTACAAAACCAGCGTGCTGTCGCACGGTGAAGACGTCAAGAAGCAGAGCGAGCTGATCGATGCCGCTATCGGTAAAAAAGTGCAGGGCATTGTGCTGGATAACGCCGACTCTACCGCCAGCGTCGCGGCCATCAAAAAAGCCAAGGCTGCCGGGATTCCGGTGGTGCTGATTAACCGCGAGATTCCTGTAGATGATGTGGCGCTGGTGCAAATCACCCATAACAACTTCCAGGCCGGCTCAGACGTCGCCAACGTGTTTGTTGAGAAGATGGGTGAAAAGGGCAGCTATGCCGAATTGACCTGTAACCTCGCGGACAACAACTGTGTCACCCGTTCGAAATCCTTCCACCAGGTGCTGGATCAGTATCCGGATATGAAATCTGTCGCACGTCAGGATGCGAAAGGCACCCTGATTGATGGCAAACGCATCATGGACAGCATCCTGCAGGCTCATCCCGATGTGAAAGGCGTGATCTGTGGCAACGGCCCGGTGGCGCTGGGCGCGATTGCGGCACTTAAAGCCGCAGGCCGCAACGATGTCACCGTGGTGGGTATCGACGGCAGCAACGACGAGCGTGATGCGGTAGAAAAAGGCGATCTGAAAGCTACGGTAATGTTGCAGGCGCAAGCTATTGCTGCGCAGGGCGTGACCGATCTCGACAACTTCATCCAGAAAGGGGTGAAGCCGGAGAAGCAGCGCGTGATGTTCCGCGGCATTTTAATCACCCCGGACAATGCTAAAGGTGTGCAGGACTTTAACTACAAGTCGTAATCAATAATCGGTGCGCCTGCACAGCAGGCGCCCAGGAGAATGTGATGCACAAACGACTCTGGTTACTGCTGCCTGTCGTGATCCTTAGCGGTTGCCGCATTGTGTCGCAGCAGGAGCTGGCCGACCTGAAAAATCCCCCCAATCCTAAAATGGCCAATATTGCTCAGACCTGGCAGCAGAAACTGGTGCCGCAGATTCAGCACGATGCGAAGCCGGTGGCGGAACTGCTGAATGCGTTGAAGTCCGCCAAAGATTTTGACAGCGCCTGTCAAACCTACGGCTACCGCGCGCAGGAAGAGAACCCCTGTGTCTTTAGCGTCAAGGTCAGTGGTGAGGTGACGGCGGTCAATACCACTTCGCGCAATGGCCGCATGACGGTGAAAGATGTTTCCGGCGATAACGTGACGGTGCAGGTCGGTCCGATTTTCCCTGGCACGGTGCTGCGTGATGCCTATAAAGGAGCCAGCTATCAGGACTTCAACGATCAGGTGCTTTTTGGCGACTACAGCCGCGCCATTAATCAGCAGGCAGCCAACATGATGAGCGCCTTCAAGCCCAAAGTCGGCGATAAGGTGCAAATTTCGGGCGTGTTTAGCAGCTTCGATACGCCTGAGCAGGTGCCGAATGTCACACCTGCTGCCATCGTGCGGCAGTAAGGAGCGGATATGCAAAATCCTCAAAGTGACGTGATCATCGAAACCCGTAATGTGTCACGTATTTACCCCGGCGTGACTGCACTCGATCAGGTGAATTACCGCGTCTATCGCAACAAAGTGAACGTGCTGATTGGCGAAAACGGTGCCGGTAAATCCACCATGATGAAGATGCTGGCGGGCGTGGAAACGCCTTCATCCGGTGAAATTCTGCTGGACGGAGAAGTGGTGTCGCTCAGCTCCACTCATCAGGCGGAAAAGCACGGTATCAGCATCATCTTTCAGGAACTTAACCTGTTCCCCAACATGAACGTGATGGACAACATCTTTATCGCCAACGAGTTTTTTCAGCGCGGTGTGATCAATGAAAAGTATCAGTACGCATTAGCAAAATCGCTGCTGGAGCGGCTGGAACTGGATGTTGACCCTTATGCACCGCTGGGCGAACTGGGGATCGGCCATCAGCAGCTGGTCGAGATCGCTCGGGCGCTGTCGAAAGATACGCGCGTGCTGATCATGGATGAACCCACCAGTGCGCTGAGCCAGTCTGAAGTGAAAGTGTTGTTCAACGTGATTGACCAGCTGAAGCGGCGTGGTGTGACCATCATCTATATCTCGCATCGGCTGGAAGAGCTGATGGAAATTGGCGATCACATCACCATTTTCCGTGACGGTCGCTTTATCAGCGAGCGGGAAGTGCGTGATGCGTCAGTTCCCTGGATCATCGAACAGATGGTTGGTGACAAGAAAAAGCACTTCGACTATCAGCCCGCTGCACAGGGCGAAACGGTTTTGCACGTTAACGGCCTGACGGCGCTGCATCAGAATGGCGGCTATAAGCTCAATGATGTGTCGTTCTCACTGCGCAAGGGCGAAGTGATCGGCATTTACGGCTTGCTGGGCGCGGGCCGCACCGAGCTGTTTAAAGGGCTGATAGGCATGATGCATTGTCAGTCTGGCAGCGTCAGTTTGAATGGCGAAGTGCTGGATAAACGCAACTTCCAGCAGCGCCTGAAAAAAGGCATTGCGCTGGTACCGGAAGACCGACAAACCGAAGGCGTGGTGCAGTTGATGTCGATCACCGCCAACATGACGTTAAGCGATCTCAGCTTGCGCGGTTTTCGCCGTGCGCTGCGCTTACTCAATCCCCACAAAGAGCTGCGTCGCGTCGATGAAATGATTGGTCATCTCGCCATCAAAGTGAGCGATCCAGAACTGCCGATTACCTCACTCAGCGGCGGTAACCAGCAGAAAGTGGTGCTGGGAAAAGCGCTGATGACGGGCCCTCAAGTGGTTTTGCTGGATGAACCCACACGCGGGATTGATGTGGGGGCCAAAACAGACGTGTACCACCTGATTGGCAATCTCGCACAGCAAGGTCTGGCGGTGATGTTCTCCTCTTCTGAACTGGACGAGGTGATGGCACTGGCCGATCGCATTTTGGTGATGGCCGATGGCCGTATTACCGCCGACTTACCGCGCAGCGCAGCAACGCGAGAAGCGCTGATTAGCGCCTCAACACCGCATGATTGAGCCCGCAGGAGATCAATAAATGAACCAGAAATACCTGCTTTATATGTACTTGCTGAAAGCGCGAACCTTTATCGCGTTACTGATCGTGGTCGGCTTTTTCAGCTTTATGGTGCCTAATTTCCTGACCACCTCAAACTTACTGATCATGACGCAGCATGTTGCCATCACCGGGCTGCTGGCCATTGGTATGACGCTGGTGATCCTTACGGGTGGCATCGATCTGTCGGTCGGTGCGGTGGCGGGCATTTGCGGCATGGTGGCGGGGGCGTTGCTCACCAATGGTGTGCCGCTGTGGGGCGGCAACACGCTGTTCTTTAACGTGCCGGAAGTGATTCTGGTGGTGGCGCTGTTCGGCATCGTGCTGGGGTTGATCAACGGCACCGTGGTGACGCGTCTGGGCGTGGCACCCTTTATCTGCACCCTCGGCATGATGTATGTGGCTCGTGGGGCCGCGCTGCTGTTCAACGATGGCAGTACCTACGCCAATCTGGTGGGGATGCCAGCATTGGGTAATACCGGTTTCGCGTTGCTGGGATCGGGCAGTGTGCTTGGCGTCTACATCCCAATCTGGTTAATGATCGGCTTCCTGCTGCTCGGCCTTTATCTGACACGTAAAACCCCGCTGGGCCGCTATATCTATGCCACCGGCGGCAATGAATCTGCGGCACGCCTGGCCGGTGTGCCGATCATTAAGGTCAAAGTGTTTGTCTATGCCTTCTCCGGTTTATGTGCTGCGCTAGTGGGATTGATCGTCGCATCCCAACTGCAAACCGCGCACCCGATGACCGGCAACATGTTCGAGATGGACGCCATCGGTGCAACCGTATTGGGCGGAACGGCGTTAGCAGGGGGGCGCGGGCGCGTATCAGGTTCGATCATCGGTGCCTTTGTCATCGTGTTCCTCGCCGATGGCATGGTGATGATGGGCGTCAGCGATTTCTGGCAAATGGTGATTAAGGGACTGGTGATCGTCACCGCCGTGGTCATCGACCAGTTCCAGCAAAAATTACAAAGTAAGGTGGTGCTGCTGCGCAGACATGAAAAAAAGCAGCAATCGGCCGCCCTGCCTGAAGCAACGCACGGATAACAGGAGGCAATATGACACGCGATTTTAGTGGGAAAACGGTGGTGATTACCGGCGCATGCCGCGGCATTGGCGCGGGCATCGCCGCACGATTTGCACGCAATGGCGCTCGGCTGGTAATGGTGTCCAACTCGGACCGGGTATTCACCACAGCGCGGGCGCTGGAAGAACAGTATGGCAGCGAGATTCTGGCGCTGCAGGTGGATGTGACCAATGAGGCCGAAGTGCAGCAGCTTTATCAGCAGGCGGCGGAGCGCTTTGGCACCATTGATGTCTCGATTCAGAATGCCGGAGTGATCACTATTGATCGCTTTGACGCGATGCCAAAGAGCGATTTCGAAAAAATTCTGGCTGTGAACACCACCGGCGTCTGGCTGTGTTGCCGTGAGGCGGCAAAGTACATGGTGAAGCAGGGCAGCGGCAGCCTGATCAACACCTCATCCGGGCAGGGGCGACAAGGCTTTATTTACACGCCACACTATGCGGCCAGTAAAATGGGTGTTATCGGCATTACTCAGAGCCTGGCACTGGAACTGGCGCCATGGCACATCACCGTGAATGCTTTCTGTCCGGGTATCATCGAAAGTGAGATGTGGGATTACAACGATCGCGTGTGGGGAGAAATCCTTAGCAGCGATAAAAAGCAGTATGGCAAAGGCGAGTTGATGGCGGAGTGGGTGGAAAATATTCCGCTGAAACGCGCCGGACAGCCGCAAGATGTCGCCGGGTTGGTGGCGTTTCTCGCCTCGGATGATGCGCGCTACATCACCGGCCAAACCATCAATGTGGATGGCGGGTTGATCTTCTCCTAATCGCAGCAGCCGTGAGCGCCTTGCTGCACTTCACGCAGGGCGCTCTGCGGAGCGATGTGGCTATCAAGATAAGATGATGCCTTTTGCTAATCAGGCAATGTCCTAATTCAGCCCGGCCTTTTCTGCAAAATCGGCAGAATGTGTTAGGGTATTCCAGTACAGTTTTGTGAGCCACTTCAAATTCTAAACTGGATAAAAGCCTGTTTTTGCTATGACATCTGTTTTCTCTGCTTTCAAATCACTGCGTATGTTGCCCGCTGCAACGGGGCTGCTTTTCACCGCGCCTGCTCTGGCGCTCGTCACTGACACGCATGTCGCTGATGCGCCTTTTAGCGATCCCGAACGCTTCCAGAAAATGGCCAGCGATCTGCCTGCACTCGGCTATGAAGATGAGAATGCGGCCTTCAGCAAAAATCTGGCGACCATCGCTAAGAGCATTGGTGAAGCCAGTCAGGACAGCACCAGTGACAACACTTTTGGTCATCAGGCGGGTATCTGGGCGTTTAACCATTTCCGCGATGAGGTGGCAAACCGCGTGGTGGATGAGGGCCAATCTCTGCTATCGCCTTATGGTAAAGCGCAGATCGATTTTAACGTCGATATGGATGGTAACTTCACCGGCAGTGGCGCCTCTCTGCTAACGCCGTGGGCCGATCGCTATCAATATCTGACCTTTAGTGAGGTGGGTTTTCACCAAACGGATGATGGGCTGGTGGGCAATATCGGCTTAGGACAACGTTGGACGGCGGGCAAATGGCTGCTTGGTTACAACGGTTTTGTCGATCGCATGTTCAACAGCGGATTGCAGCGTGCTTCAGTGGGCACAGAAGCCTGGGGTGATTACCTGCGCTTCTCGGCTAACTACTACACACCGCTATCGGGCTGGCAAAACCGCGATCCCTTTCAGCAGCAGCGTTTAGCACGCGGCTACGATTTCACCACTCAGGGCTACCTGCCGTTTTATCGCCAGCTTGGTATGTCGGTGAGTTGGGAGCAGTATCTGGGCAATGATGTGGATCTGTTTAGCAGCGGCAATACCTATCACAATCCTTCGGCGCTAACTTTTGGCGTCTCCTACACGCCGGTACCGCTGGTGACATTTTCTGCCAGCCACAAAACCAGTAATGAAGGTGAAAGTCAGGATCAGCTGGGTTTACATCTTAACTATCGTTTCGGCGTGCCGCTGAGCCAGCAGTTGAGTGCCGATAACGTGGCCGAAGCGCGTTCGCTGCGCGGCAGCCGTTACGACATGGTGACGCGCAACAACACGCCGGTGGTGGAGTATCGTCAGCGCAAAACCTTATCGGTATTCCTCGCCACACCGCCATGGCAATTAAACGGCGGCGAAAGCCTGCCGCTGAAATTGCAAATCCGTAATGCGAATCCGATAACCAGGGTGACGTGGCAGGGCGATACCCAGGCGTTAAGCCTCACGCCGGGCGCTAATCCGAATGATCCGCAAGGCTGGAGCATCATTATGCCCGCGTGGAACAGCGCATCTGACGCCACTAACAGCTATCGTCTGTCTGTGACACTGGAAGACAGCAAGGGCGGTCGGGTAACCTCCAACTGGATTACGCTGCAAATTCAGGAGCCGTTTAGCATCAATTCTGGTGAGGATAATCGCTTCGATTTGCTGGCGCCTTAGTAACGGTCATCGAAGAAACTCCCGCCACTTCAGTGCATGAACCTGGTAATATAGCGGCTTATTGTCAAGAATGGATTCTTACTGCATGCCTTCAATTCCGGTTCCGCTGGTTACGCTACTGGTGCTGCTAATTTTAATCGTGACCTTAGCGGCGAACGATAAGCAACGCCACCAAACCACGCTGCTATTTCTGGTCGTCTGCTCACTGTTACTGGCGGTGGGAGCATTACGTTGGATCTGGCCGTCAACACCACTCATGGCTTTGCGCGTGTTATTGGCAACGCTAATCCCGGCGCTGGCCTGGCACTGTTTCAGCCCGCATACGACTCATCAATATTCACGCTGGAAAATCGTCCCGCCCGCGCTGGCCATCATCATTATGCAGTGCTGGCCAGAAGCCATTGATAGCGCGCTATTTGTGCTTTATATCGGATACGGGGCAACATTGATTCTTATGGGCTTAGGCGGAGGGGATCGATTTAGCGATGCGCGCATCGGTGAAGTCGGGCTGGCGGCAAGAATGGCTCTTACCGCCGGTGTTTTTCTTTGCTTCTCTGGTATGACAGATTTGCTGGTGGCGCTCGAATTCACTTTGCATCAGGGCAAGCTTGTGCCGCAAATCATCGCGATACTGCAAAGTTTAATGCTGCCTTTGCTTAGCCTGGCGATTGTACTTGCAGCACGGACCCGCCCCCGGGAAGTGAGTATTGAGACAGTACTGCCCGATTCTTCTCCGTTGCAGACGCCTGAGCAGGCAGCCTTGTGCCTGCAACTGGAAAATCGACTGCGACAGGATGACCTGTTCCTTAATACACAACTCACGTTGAATCTGTTAGCACGCAAATCCGGTATTCCCTCGCGTCATATCTCACGTGCGATCAATGCGACTTACCACTGCAATGTTTCTCAGTGGATAAATGGTTTTCGCATCGCTCATGCGCAGCAGTTGCTTCGAAGCAGTTCACTGCCGGTTACGGAGGTGATGCTGGCGTCAGGATTCACCACTAAATCAAATTTCAATCGCGAGTTTTTACGCATTACCGGACAGACGCCGAGTGCATTTCGTCAGCAGGCGGGTTCAATGCCGCTGTCAGAAAGCGAGTGATACGGGCGATTAACTCCTGATGAATATCGGCGCGGGTGCGGCTGCCTTGATCCCGGCAAACGAAGCCCTCACCAGGGGAAGATTTTTCGATTAACTCAGCACCATGGGGTTTACAGCGCTGCATAAAACTAAAGTGGGTTGCGCCTCTTATACGTGAAAACGATGTCTGTTGCGGCGGAAGATACTGCGCCAGATAGCCGGATACCAGTGAGGCGGGAAGTTCAACACTGTCTTGTTCTGCGGATAACACCAGCACTGGCACAGAAACCCTTGCCAGGCTCTCAGGTGTGAATCCGCGCGCCAGACCAAGATCAAGCGATACGGCCGCTTTAATACGTGGATTACGTAATTGAGCATCTAATAAAGAAGCGGTATTTGTATTGCTGATACCCAACGTCTCAATCAATTGACAGTCTGCTAGTTGCGCGTGGTTCTGACAATCCTGAACAAATCTGTTGGACGAAAACCGGGCACCGATTAACTCCATCACTGTCCACCCTCCAAGTGAGTGGCCGATGGCGGCGATGCGCAACGAATCGACCTTTCCTGCCAGGTGTTCGTCTGCCAATAACCGATCCAGTACCCGGCTGATATCATCTGGACGCAGCCAAAGTTTCCGGGCAGTAGCAGGATCGTGATTCTCAGTTGTTGTACCGGGATGATTGGGGGCAGCGACGATATATCCCTGTACAGTGAGTGCATGCGCCAACCAGTTGAGGTTACGCCAGCTACCGCCATAGCCGTGAGACAGAAGGACTAAAGGATGCTGTCCTGGACGAGGCGTTGCATTGCGTAACATCGGCTCACCATAGAACACGGGGTTCTCACCCACATCTTCAAAGACGCCCGTGGCGGCAGTGGGATACCAAAACGCAACATTGAGCGGACGATTGCCTTGACTATCAAGTGTTATCTGACGAAAACCCGTTGCGGCCTGTGCAAGCGACGCACACATCATCAGCATAAGTGCACAAATACAAAATCGAATCATTAGCGTTGTCTCCATGAGTGTAAAATCATGAAGAGTAATAACGGAAACAGTCAGTTATCGCGTCCTCAATCACGATTGAGTACCTGTATAACGACAATAAAAAAGGGCAGCTTACGCTGCCCCTGGCTCATACCCAGCCGACACTAGCCGGTATGCAATGAGGGATACTCTCTTAGAACTGATACACCAGACCAACAGCAGTTACGTCGTCAGTGTTGATGTTCAACGCGTTATTATCTTTCAACAGGTTGATTTTATATTCTGCATAAGCAGACATGTTCTTGTTGAAGTAGTAAGTCACGCCAACGGCAACGTATTTGAACAGATCGGTATCGCCCACGTTGTTCTCAACATCTTTCGCGCGAGAAGACACATAGCCCAGTGAAGGACGCAGGCCGTTCAGGAACTGATACTGTGCAACGGCTTCAAAGTTAACCGCTTTGTTAGCGAAACCGTTGTTACCGATCGGCGTTGCATTCTGCGTTTCGCCATAGATGGTCGCCAGGTAAATCTGGTTAGCATCATATTTCAGACCGGCTGCCCAGCTCTGCGCTTTATCGCCACGGCCGTAGGTCGCGGTGTTCTGTGCAGTGACACGATCCAGATTAGCGTAAGCACCGACAAGGCTCAGGCCGAAATCGAAGTCATAAGAGGTTGACAGCGCAAAGCCGTCGCCATTCGAACGACGTACCGCCAGGTTGCTGGCAGTCGCGCTATCAGAGCGCTCGTTTTTGCCTTCGTACTGCGCGGCAAAGTTCCAGCCTTTCACCAGACCGAAGAAATCTTTGTTACGCCAGGTCAGCACACCGGTAGAACGGCCTGACAGGAAGGCATCGGTGTAACCGGAATCACCACCAAAGTACGGCAGCATATCGGTGTAACCCAGTACGTCATACACCAGACCGTAGTTACGGCCGTAGTCGATTGAACCAAACTGAGCCACTTTCAGGCCTGCAAAGCCCAGACGGGTTTTGTTGCCTGAGTTGGCATCGCTGCCTTCAGAGTTGCTCAGACTGTACTGGTATTGCCACTGACCATAGCCGGTCAGCTGGTCATTAATTTTGGTTTCACCTTTAAAACCCAGACGGGTATAGGAAGAAACTTCACCGTTTGCGCTGTCGTTATCCGAGAACAGATGCGAAACGTTGATTTTGCCGGTCAGGTCCAGCTTGTTGCCATCTTTGTTATAGATTTCGGCGGCCTGAGCCGAAGAAAGTCCCAGCAGTAAAGGCATCACTGCTGCCAGTAAGGAGCGCTTCATCATTTATAATTTACCCTGTGATATTTTTTAATTGTGTCCCCGTCATCGGGGTGAAAAGAAAATGACACAAAAGGTTCAAGATCAACAGTGCAATATATGTAACTAAATATTTCCGATTGGCTTTTTGTGTGATTTTTAATCTTAACTTCCATTATTCGGGATTTTACATTGGATAAACTTATCTCAATTCCGTTATGCATTTGACCAATATAAATACATATAGTATTGTTTTTAATGGTTTTTAGTAAAATTAAAGAAAAGTAAATCACCGCATTTCTTTAAGGGTTAAATAGCACAAGCCTATGCGTTATTGTTCAATAACAAATATAGAAAACCACCTAATCATTAGCGTGGTAATTATCTGGTTAATCTCTTTGTATCCTTTTATTTCTGTTCTGATAATAACCTTAGTCACTAAATGTCGTTTAACTTTTGTTTAATTAAGTGGCTGTTCAAAATACAGCCAAATATGCAACAAGATTGTTAATTAGAGGCGAATCAGCGCTGCTTTTACTTACCCATCTGGCTGCACACTTCCTGCACATTCGCGCACCATAAATGCACAAATTGCCCTAAAACAGGGCGACAGCCGCAACATTTTGGCGAAATATTCCCTGTGCGATCACAAAAGCGCTATTTCATTTTGTGAATGCATAAATCTGCTAAATAAATTGCTGCTCTCCCATCTCCATCAGACTGATATTCACTTTTTATGCATTTTATGTGAATAGTGACCTGGCGTAACTCATTGATATTGCGTTACCCAAACCCGTTTATGCATTTTTTCCGCTAGCTGGCACGCTTACTGCACTCTACAGTAGTGCTGCGACACAACAGATTTTAACAATTTTAAAACAATAGCTTCACTCAGGTGGAGCAGGAGAAATGGCTATGTCACTGCAGGTTTCACGTCACGATTTTGATCAATGGATGATGCCGGTATACGCCCCTGCGGCTTTCGTACCGGTGCGTGCTGAAGGCTCAACCCTTTGGGATCAGCAAGGTAAGGATTACATCGACTTTGCAGGCGGCATCGCGGTGAATGCTTTGGGACATGCACACCCGGCTTTGCAACAGGCACTGACCGATCAGGCGAGTAAGCTGTGGCACACCGGCAATGGTTATACTAACGAACCTATTTTACGTCTGGCTAAACAGCTGATTGACGCCACCTTCGCCGATCGCGTGTTCTTCTGTAACTCCGGGGCGGAAGCCAATGAGGCTGCACTGAAGCTGGCCCGTAAAGTGGCGCACGATCGTTTTGGCGCAGAGAAAAATGGCATTGTAGCCTTCAATAATGCTTTCCACGGACGCACGCTGTTTACTGTTTCAGCGGGTGGACAACCGGCTTACTCACGTGATTTTGCACCGCTGCCTCCGGCGATTCAGCACGCCAACTTCAACGACCTCGCCTCTGCGGCAGCACTGATCAATGACCAGACCTGTGCCGTGATTGTTGAACCGATTCAGGGCGAAGGCGGTGTCTTGCCTGCCGATCCTGCTTTCCTGCGCGGCCTGCGTGAACTGTGCGACAAACATCAGGCGACCCTGATATTCGATGAAGTACAGAGCGGCGTGGGTCGTACCGGCTCGCTGTATGCTTACATGCACTATGGCGTGACGCCGGACGTCCTGACCACCGCCAAAGCGCTGGGTGGCGGCTTCCCAATTGGCGCGATGCTGACACGCGAAGATCTGGCGCTGGTGATGGGCGTGGGTACCCATGGCACCACCTACGGCGGTAACCCGCTGGCGGGTGCCGTCGCCGGTAAAGTGATGGAGTTGATAAACCAACCCGATTTCATGGCGGGCGTGGCGCAGCGCCATCAGTGGTTTGTCGATGCTTTGCAGGAGATGAATCAGCGCCTGCCGATCTTTAAAGAAGTTCGCGGTCTTGGGCTGTTGATTGGAGCCGTGCTGAATGAAGATTTTGCCGGGAAAGCGAAGCAGTTCAACCTGGCGGCGGCTGAAGAAGGTGTCATGGTGCTGATTGCCGGTGCTAACGTGGTGCGTTTCGCGCCAGCGCTGAATATCAGCGAAGCGGAAGTGAAAGAGGGACTGGCGCGCTTTGAACGTGCCTGCGCTCGTGTGCTCACAGGAGCTGCATCATGATGGTGATTCGCCCCGTCGAACGTGACGACCTTGCGCAGTTGCTGTCGCTGGCGGGCAAAACCGGGGGCGGCTTAACTTCGCTGCCCGCCGATAGCGATACACTGAAAGCGCGAATCGAGCGTTCTCTGCTCACCTGGCAGGGCGCGTTATCGCGTGCTGAACAAGGCTATGTATTTGTGCTGGCCGACAGCGAAGACAACCGTGCTGTCGGCATCTGTGCCATTGAGGTGGCCGTAGGCCTGCAAGACCCGTGGTACAACTTCCGTGTGGGCACCCAGGTGCACGCTTCGAAAGAGTTAAACGTTTATGCCAGCTTGCCAACGCTGTCTTTAAGTAACGATCACACCGGCAGTAGCGAGCTGTGCACCCTGTTCCTCGATCCCGATTATCGCGATGGCAAAAATGGCCATCTGCTGTCGAAATCCCGTTTCCTGTTTATGGCTAATTTCCGCGACCGCTTTATGAAGCATGTGGTGGCAGAGATGCGCGGTGTCAGCGATGACAGCGGTCATTCCCCGTTCTGGGACAGCGTCGGTAGCCGTTTCTTCTCCATGGAGTTTCGTGAGGCCGATTTCCTCAGCGGCACCGGGCAGAAAGCCTTTATTGCCGAGCTGATGCCAAAGCATCCGCTGTATATCCACTATCTCAGCGAAGCGGCGCAGAAGGTGATTGGTGAAGTGCATCCGAAAACGGCCCCCGCGCGCGCCGTGCTGGAAGCCGAAGGGTTTCGTTATCTCAATTACGTCGACATCTTTGACGGCGGCCCAACGCTGGAGTGCGAGATTGATCGCATTCGCGCCATTCGTAAAAGCCATCTGCTTCAGGCCGAAGCCGGGGAAGCGGATGAAAGCTGGCCACTGTGTCTGGTCGCCAACGGTGATTACTACCATTTCCGCGTGGTGCTGCTGCCTGTCGATATGGCGAGCGGAAAGGTCCGCATCAATGAACATCAGCGCACGGCGTTGCGCTGCGATTATGGCGATACATTGCGTGTGGTCACGCTGTGCTGCGAGGAGAAAAAAGCATGACGCACTTCATTAATGGTCAATGGCTGACAGGCGGCGCGGAAGCGTTAACCAAACAAAACCCGGTGAACGGTGAAACATTGTGGCAGGGTCGGGCAGCGACCGGTGCGCAGGTGGCGGCGGCTTGTGAAGCGGCGCGCGCGGCCTTTCCCGCGTGGGCACGCAAGCCGTTTGCGGAACGTCAGGCGGTAGTGGAAGCCTTCGCCGCATTACTCGAGAGCCACAAAACCGCTTTGGCAGAAACCATCGCCAAAGAAACCGGTAAGCCGCGCTGGGAGACCCTGACCGAAGTGCAGGCGATGATCAACAAAATTGCCATCTCGGTGAAAGCCTACCACACGCGTACCGGAGAGCAGGCCGACGGCGAAAGTTCGCTGCGCCACCGTCCGCATGGTGTGCTCGCGGTGTTTGGTCCTTACAATTTCCCCGGCCATCTGCCGAACGGTCATATCGTTCCTGCACTGCTGGCGGGTAACTGCGTGGTGTTTAAACCGAGTGAACTCACGCCGATGACAGCAGAAAAAACCATTGAACTGTGGGAGCAGGCGGGACTGCCAGCGGGCGTGATAGCGCTGTTGCAGGGCGCGCGCGAAACCGGTCAGGCACTGGCGCATGAGCCACAAATCGATGGCCTGCTGTTTACCGGCAGCGCCGCAACAGGCTATCACCTGCATCGCCAGTTTGCCGGTCAGCCTGAGAAAATGCTGGCGCTGGAGATGGGGGGTAACAATGCGCTGATTGTTGAAGATCCTTCAGACCTTGATGGTGCAGTACACATCGCGATTCAGTCTGCCTTTATTACCGCCGGGCAGCGCTGCACCTGTGCACGTCGTCTGCTGGTGAAGCGTGGAGCGGCAGGCGATGCTTTCCTGCAGCGTTTGGTGGAAGTGACCGCGCGTCTGCAGCCCGGCGCATGGAATGCTGAACCGCAACCCTTTATGGGCAGCGTGATTTCACCTGCCGCCGCCGGACATATTTACGCAGCCTGGCAGCAGCGTATCGATCTGGGCGGTAAGGTGTTGCTAGCGATGCACTGGCCCGACCGCGACAGCGCCATTATCACTCCAGGCATCATTGAGATGACCGACGTGGCGAAACTGCCTGACGAAGAGGTGTTTGGTCCGCTGCTGCAGGTGATCCGTTACGACGAGTACGATCAGGCGATTCGTATCGCTAACCAGACGCGTTACGGTTTGTCCTGTGGCTTGATTTCTCCGCAGCGTGCGCAGTTTGACCAGCTGCTGCTGGAAGCGCGAGCCGGCATTGTTAACTGGAACAAACCATTAACCGGTGCCGCCAGTTCAGCGCCGTTTGGCGGTGTGGGTGCTTCCGGTAACCATCGCGCCAGTGCCTGGTATGCTGCGGATTACTGCGCGTGGCCGATGGCATCTTTAGAGAGCCCAAGCCTGGCCTTGCCGGGCAGCTTATCGCCGGGACTCGATTTCTCCGCGAAAGGAGCCGAATAATGAAAGCGTTTGAAGCCAATTTTGATGGTCTGGTCGGCCTGACGCACCATTACGCCGGGCTCTCCTTTGGAAATGAAGCGTCGACGCGCAATCAGCTGCAGCCTTCAAACCCGCGCCTGGCCGCAAAGCAGGGCCTGCTGAAAATGAAGGCGCTGGCGGACATGGGCTACCTGCAAGGGGTGATCCCTCCGCATGAGCGGCCGAATATCCCGCTACTGCGCCAGCTCGGTTTTGCTGGCTCGGACGAACAGGTACTGACGAAAGCGGCTCAGCAGGCGCCGCAGCTGTTGTCTGCTGCCAGTTCTGCCTCGGCAATGTGGGTGGCCAATGCCGCCACTGTATCGCCTTCGGCTGATAGCGCCGATGGCCGCGTGCACTTCACCGTGGCTAACCTTAACAATAAATTCCACCGTGCCATCGAAGCGCCGGAAACCGCCGACTTGCTGCGCGCCATTTTCCGCGATCCGCAACATTTCAGCGTGCATGATGCTTTGCCGCAGGTGGCGTTGTTTGGCGATGAAGGTGCCGCCAACCATAACCGCTTTGGTGCGGACTACGGCGATGCGGGTGTTCAGCTGTTTGTTTATGGTCGTGATGGTCAACAGCAGGGTGCTGCACCGGCACGCTATCCGGCACGTCAGACGCGGGAAGCCAGTGCCGCGGTGGCGCGCCTGCATCAGCTCGACGACGATCGCACGCTGTTTGCTCAGCAAAACCCGCTGGTGATCGATCAGGGCGTATTCCACAACGATGTCATCGCCGTCAGCAACCAGCAGGTGCTGTTCTGCCATGAAGAGGCGTTTGTCGATCAGCCGGCGTTATTACAACAACTGGCTGCGCGCGTGCCCGGTTTCCAGCCGATTGTGGTGCCGCGCGATAAAGTGTCAGTAGCCGACGCGGTGAATACCTATCTGTTTAACAGCCAACTGTTGCAGCATCCTGAAGGTGGCATGCGACTGGTGCTGCCAGAAGAGTCACGCCAGCACGCCGGCGTATGGCGCTATTTGACCGGGCTGGTGGAGAGCGGCGGGCCGATTCGTGAGCTCACGGTGTTCGATCTGCGTGAGAGCATGTGCAACGGTGGTGGGCCAGCCTGTCTGCGTTTGCGCGTGGTGCTCAATGACGCTGAGCGTCAGGCCCTGAATCCAGCGGTATTGATGAATGATCGCCTGTTCAACACCCTGAACAGCTGGGTGGATCGCCACTATCGCGATCGCCTCACCCAAGCCGATTTGGCCGATCCTCAATTACTGCGTGAAGGACGCACCGCGCTGGATGAGCTGACACAGCTGCTAGACTTAGGCAGTGTCTACGCATTTCAGCGTTAACCTCAGAGGGTAAGTGAAGCTTCTGAGTTGAAAAGGAGTGTACATGCAGGATTTTCTACAACAAACCCTGTCAGGTAAGCCGCCGCAGCAGCGGCAGGGCAGCAATGCCAATTTACAGTGGCAGTGGCATGATGAGGGCATTCTATCCCTGACCCCCCATGCACCGACGCATCAGGCGCTGGTGCTGTCAGCGGGCGTGCACGGCAACGAAACGGCCCCGGTTGAGATTCTTAACCTGTTGCTGACGCCACTGCTACGCGGAGAACAACCGTTAGCGGTGCGCTTGCTGGTGATATTGGGCAATCCAGAGGCGCTGCGCAGCGGCAAACGCTATCAGCAATATGACATTAACCGTTTGTTTGGAGGGCGTTGGCAGAAGGTTCCCGACCTACCTGAAGCGCAGCGTACGCTGCAACTGGAGCAAGCGCTTGAGCAGTTTTGGCGCGAGTGTCGCGATCATGAAGTGCGCTGGCATCTCGATCTGCATACCGCGATTCGCGGCTCATACCATGCGCGTTTCGGCGTGATGCCGCTGAATCCTCAGCCGTGGCCGCAGGATTTCCTGCACTGGCTGGCGGCGGCAGAGCTGGAGGCGCTGGTGTTTCATCGTTCCCCAGGTGGCACTTTTACCCATTACAGCTGTGAACATCACGATGCGGCCAGCTGCACGCTGGAGTTGGGTAAAGCGCTGCCGTTTGGTGAAAATGATCTTAGCCAGTTCGCGGCGGTACAGCTGGCGCTGGCGGCATTGTTGTACGGTGAGCCACTGCCAGAGGTGCGGGAACAGCCGCGCCACTATCGTGTGGCGCAGCAGATTACCCGCCACGGCGACGCGTTTGTGCTGCACATGGGGCCAGAGACCCTGAACTTTACCGCCTTCCCGCAGGGCACGTTGCTGGCAGAAGAGGGTGACACGCGCTATTACGTGCAACAGGCGCGCGAATATGTGCTGTTTCCCAATCCGAATGTTGCCGCAGGATTGCGTGCAGGCTTGATGCTGGTGGAAGAAAACGAGCAAACGCAGGCACTGACGTTATAAAAAAGGTGGGTGAAGAAAATTCACCCATTTTTCCCTTCCGCAAATCCGACAATACCGTTACACTCCTCCTTAATTCCTGCGCATTTCCCTTTGATTGTCATACTCTTTTGCAATTCCTCACGCATTTCTTCTCTTTCTCTCCATGATTGCCTGATTACTGTCTTTTATGCTTTCAGGGCTTTACTCAGACTCTGAGTAGTTGACGTTTGGCGTCGTATGCTTGTTTCCGAAGACGCGACACACCTTGTCGTCATGAAACTGAATAGTAAGGACAAATATTATGCGTAAACTCACTTCCCTGTTCCTGGCTACTGCAATGGCTCTTGGTGCTGCCAACATCGTCCACGCTGCAGCGGACAATCTGACACCACCGCCAGCAGGTAGCGAAAAACCGATGCACAAGCCGCCAATGCATCATCACGGTATGGAGATGATGTTCAAAGGCCTGAATTTAACGGATGCGCAGAAAGCGCAGATCAAGACCATCATGCGTGACAGCCATAAAGAGATGAAACGTCCATCTCTGGAAGAGCGTCGTGCCAACCACAGCATCATCGCTTCAGATACTTTCGATAAAGCGAAAGCCGAAGCGCAGGCTGAGAAAATGACCGCCAACGCGAAAGATCGTGCAGTGAGCATGATGGAAACACAGAACAAGATTTACAACGTGCTGACGCCTGAGCAGAAAAAACAGTACAACGCCAACTTTGAGAAACGTCTGACAGAGAAAGGCCCGCATGACGGTAAAATGCCGCCACCGCCGGCTGATGGTGAATAAGCCGTTTAGCTAATCGGTTTGAGACCGCCGACGTTGTCCACTGCATCTGATGCTTTGGGCAGCGTCGGCGGTTTTGTTTTAGAGTTCAATCAGCGGGAAAACCCCGGACAGTAGCGGGCGGCACAAAATTTTATAGCCGTCATGATCAAAGCCCTGGCGTGCGCGCTGCAGTTGGCGGGCCTCTGCTTCGGTAGCGACCGAACCGAGCCAGAACCAGTGATCGATGACGTGAATCTGCGTCATCTCCGTGCCCACTTCTACCATGCCAACCGGGCCTTGCCACGGCCAGCACACCACGCGCATCTGTTCTAATGCCTCTTGCAACCGTTGCTGATGGGCTTCAATGGATTCGTTGCCGCAACACGCCCCGGCACAGCGTTTTAGCGCGGCGCGAAAACAGCCACGTCCCGGCGTTAAACGCTCCAACCCCAACAATCCATGGCACAGGCGCTGTTCATCGGCTATCGACTTGAGTTTTTCCATGGCCGCAAAGCGACTGCGAAATAAGCCGTAGAGATTCGGTGAGCACGAGAAGTCGAGATCTTTGGCGTACACCACCTGTGGAGCGCCATCGCCAAGCTGTAATGAACAGAGCTGACGATTTTTGCGCAGGCGCTTATTAAACAGCGGCTGCTGCGTTTTGATCATCTGCGCTTCCAGCAGTTGCGCGCCAAGATCGCCCGCGGTGGGGATCCAGGTGACTCGTCGCGCCTGACGCAACATATTGGCTTCATCCGGGGTGCGAAAATGCGACATCACCCGACTGCGCAGGTTGACGCTTTTGCCGATATATAACGGCAGGTTATCGCTGTCACCGTGAAAGGTGTAAACGCCAGGCTGATTGGGCAAACCTTCCAGCCATTGGCGTAAATGTTCGGGATATTGATAAATCGCGGCCGCATCAAATTCGAGGCGGTGGCTGGCTGCACGTCTGACCAAAACACACTCCGATTACTGGTTGTCTGTCCAGTATATCAGCGTGATGCTTTTCTCGCCAGTCAACGGCAGGAGGAGGGCGTTTCCCGCGCCAACGGCGGGAAACGTCGAGCTGTTACTTTTTCCAGAAGTCGTCGAACACGGTGATCGGCGGACGACGTTTGTGTTCGGTTTTCAGATACCAGCCTTCAATGATCTTCGCGGCGGCGGCATCGATGGTTTTGCCTTCCAGATAAGCGTCAATCTGTTGATAGGTGACGCCGAGTGCCACTTCATCCTGCAAGCCAGGACGATCGTCTTCCAGGTCGGCAGTAGGATGCTTCAGATACAAGTGTTCCGGGCAGCCAAGAGTTTTTAACAGCTGTTTTCCCTGACCTTTGTGCAGGCGGAAAATCGGGTTGATATCGCTGCCGCCGTCACCGTATTTGGTGAAGAAGCCGGTCACGGCTTCGGCCGCATGGTCGGTGCCCACCACCACGCCTTTGGTCATGCCGGCGATGCTGTATTGTGCCTTCATACGCTCACGCGCTTTTTCGTTGCCGCGCACGAAATCGGAAACCACGATGCCCGCCTCTTTCAACGCGCGCTCGCTGGCGAGAATCGCTTCCTTGATATTCACGACCAAGGTGCGATCCGGCTGGATAAACGCCAGCGCATCCTGACAATCCTGCTCATCGGCCTGCACGCCATACGGCAGACGTACCGCAATAAAGGTGTAATCTTTGTCGCCGGTCTCTTCACGTAACTCGCGAATGGCGGTTTGTGACAGAATGCCGGTTAGCGTGGAGTCCTGTCCGCCGCTGATGCCGAGCACCAGGGTTTTCAGGAATGGATTGGCTTTCAGGTAGGATTTCAGAAAATCGACGCTGACGCGGACTTCCTGTTGCGGATCGATAACGGGTTTAACACCCAACGCTTCAATGATTTCCTGCTGCAGTGACATGAACCTCTCCTCAAGTCAGTAGCCTGACGGCACAATGCGAATCATCTGCTAAAGCTAACGCCTCCGCTGGCAAACAACAAGCCGCATGGCTTGTTGTCGCACTTATTTGCAGGCTTTTCAGGCGCTTTTCGGTTTTTGCGCCAACAGGATGAACATCAAAATTGCCAGCATAAAGCAGCCAAAGATAGTGCCCGTCATGCTCAATACTGAGGTGCCGCCCAAACCGGTGACGGGCACGCTAATGGCACCTAAGCTGAACATAGTGACGCCAATCACCGCCGAGGCGCTGCCTGCACGGTGTCCCTGACTTTGCATCGCCAATGACGAAGCCGTGGTGGCAATCACACCGTTACTGGCGATGGTGAAGAACAGTGCCAGCAGAATGATTGGCAATGGTGCACCGGTCAGGCCAGCTAATAGCAAGCAACCTGACGCCACGAACGCCAGCGTCAGTCCACCTTTCAGCACGCGATATTCACCCCACAGCGGGCACAAGCGTGCACTGGTTTGTGATGCAATAATCAGGCCGAAGCCATTGGCGGCGAAGCAGAAGCTAAACGCCTGCGGCGACAGGCCATAGATTTGCTGTAATACAAACGGGGAAGCGCCAATGTAGGCAAACATGCCGGACATCATAAAGCCCTGCGTCAGGCAGAAGCCCATGAAGGGACGATGAGTGATCACCTGGCCGAGCGCTGCCCAGGCGGAAAAGATTGAGCCCTGGCTGCGACGTTCGGCGGGCAGCGTTTCATGCAGTTTCCAGCGCGCAAGGAAGATCAGCAGTACAGCGATACAACCGAGCACCACAAAAATGCCGCGCCAGTTCAGCACCGTCATTAACACACCGCCGAGCACCGGTGCACCAATTGGCGCAAGGCCATTCACCAGCATCAGCAGGGCAAAGAAGCGAGTCAGTTCATGGCCGCTGTACATATCACGAGCGATAGCGCGTGATAATACCGCACCGCCTGCGCCCGCCAGACCTTCAAACAGACGCGCTACCAACAGAGAGTGAATGTCTTTTGCCAGCGCGCACCCAACCGACGCGATAAATAACAGCACCAGCGACAGTAACAACGGGCGGATACGGCCAAACTTGTCGCTCATCGGGCCAAACAGCAATTGTCCAGCGCCGAGGCCCAGTAATCCTGCGGTCAAACTTAACTGCGCGGTGGCGGTTTCGGTATGCAGATCGCGCGCCAGTTCAGGTAAGGCGGGCAAGTACAAGTCGATACAGAGCGGTCCAAGTGCCGCGAGCAGGCCCAGCGTAATGGCGTAAACCAGCCGATTAGAGTGTGCAGGTGTCATTGATCCTCTGTTTTCTTGATGTCTTGAGAT
The DNA here is from genome assembly GCF_009830025.1 of Pantoea sp. Taur. NCBI lineage: Bacteria > Pseudomonadati > Pseudomonadota > Gammaproteobacteria > Enterobacterales > Erwiniaceae > Pantoea > Pantoea sp. Taur. Next base: position 45,058 of record NZ_SZZZ01000006.1, on the reverse strand, counting down.
TTTTTGCCGGGGGATTATACGAAGCGTGAAGCGGCAACACAGCAACTTTACGAAAAACTAACGTTTCAGAAATTGCCTAAAACATTGCCATTGATTTGATTAATCTGGATTTATGTTCCAGGCTTAATGTGACATGGACAAAGAATGAGGAATATAAAGATGAATAAAGTGCTGGGATGTATCGCTGCTGCTGTGACGCTGGTAGCTCTGTCTGGTTGTACGACTTATGACAAAGCGGAAAGCTATGTGACTAAGCCGGTGGTTAAGGATGTGAAAAAAGGAATGACGCGCGATCAGGTTCGCCAGATTGCGGGTGCTCCATCAACTGAAATCACCATGGTACACGCCCGTGGTACTTGCCAGACTTACGTGATTGGCGAGCGTGATGGTAAAGCACAGACCTACTTTGTCAGTTATAACGATGTGGGCCGTGTCATGAACTACGGTTTCCAGAGCTGTAAAGACTACGATACCGATCCGCAAGCTGCTCAGTAATTCTTGCCGAATGCAAAAAGGCCCGTCAATGACGGGCCTTTTTTCGTTTTACGCTTACAGTCCGTACGGGCGGGGCACTTCAACGTAATTGCCGCCCATCTCACGCTGATAGTAGTGACCTTCCTGCACGTAATAGCGTTTTCCGTTGAAATCGAGCACGCGCATCCCGCCTTCTGGCGGCGCTTCAGGCGCCTGAACCACCACGTAGGTATCGCCCTGACGCTGGTAGTAGTTGCCATTCAGCATGTAATAAGTGAGACCGCCTATCAGCACCGCTGTCGCCGCTTCAGGTAAGAAGCGCAGCGGACCAGGACCGCCCCAACGTGGGCCACCACCCCAATGTGGACCTGGGCCGGGGCCCCAGCCGTAAGGGTGGGCAAAACTAATGGCGGGCGTTAATAAGGTTAACGCCAGCACCGAGGCGATAACGTTTTTCATCGGTGATTCTCCTGCTGTGACTGATAGCAGAATTAGTCTTCTGGGGACAAAACTCAAGTGAAAAGTGGCTGATTTTTCGTCTGTTTACCATGCTTAACGCTTTCCTGACGCTAGCGCCACGATCGGGGGGAATTGCGGAGTTTCAGCTATAAAAAAACGGCAGGCGATGAGGCCTGCCGTTGATGTTTTATCCGGGATTAACGATGCGCCAGTTCAGCGTGCTCGTCGCTCTCCAGTACTTTTTTGTCGGTCAAACCGAGCCAGCGGCTGGTGAGTGAACCTGCCGTCATCGAACCATTGACGTTCAATGCGGTACGGCCCATATCGATCAGCGGCTCAATGGAAATCAGCAGCGCAACCAGGGTCACTGGCAAGCCCATCGCTGGCAGCACAATTAGCGCGGCGAAGGTGGCACCGCCGCCGACACCGGCAACACCGGCCGAGCTCAGCGTAACGATACCGACCAGTGTGGCAATCCACATCGGATCAAACGGGTTGATGCCGACAGTTGGCGCAACCATCACTGCCAGCATGGTCGGGTACAAACCCGCGCAACCGTTCTGGCCAATGGTGGCACCGAAAGAAGCCGAGAAGCTGGCAATCGATTCCGGTACACCAAGACGGCGCGTCTGCGTTTCGACGTTGAGCGGAATACTGGCTGCACTGGAACGGCTGGTGAAAGCAAAGGTAATCACCGGCCACACTTTGCGGAAGAAGCGCATCGGGTTGATGCCGTTCACCGACAGCAGCAGGGCGTGCACGCCAAACATGATCGCCAGACCCAGATAAGAGGCGACCACGAAACCTCCGAGCTTGATGATGTCCTGCAGGTTAGAGCCCGCCACCACTTTAGTCATCAGCGCCAGCACACCGTACGGCGTCAGTTTCATGATCAGACGCACCAGCTTCATCACCCATGACTGCAGTGTATCAATCGCCACCAGCACGCGCTCGCCTTTGACTTTGTCATCCTTCAACAGCTGCAATGCAGCTACGCCGAGGAAGGCAGCGAAAATCACCACGCTGATGATGGAGGTGGGGTTCGCGCCTGCCATATCAGCAAACGGGTTTTTCGGGATGAAGGAGAGCAGCAACTGCGGCGTGCTGAGATCGGCAACCTTGCCAACATAGTTGCTTTGAATGGCGCTCAGACGGGCGGTTTCCTGTGCACCCTGTACCAGACCTTCCGCGCTCAGGCCAAACAGACCCGTCACCATCACACCCACCAGCGCTGAGATAGCGGTAGTGAACAGCAACACGCCAATGGTCAGTACACTGATCTTGCCGAGTGAAGAGGCGTTATGCAGACGCGCTACCGCGCTCAGGATCGAGGCAAAGACCAGCGGCATCACAATCATCTGCAGCAACTGGACATAACCATTGCCGACGATGTTGAACCAGCCAATCGAGGCCTTCACTACCGGGCTGTTTTCGCCATAAATAGTTTGCAGCGCCAGACCGAACAGCACGCCAATCACTAAGCCAGTCAGCACGCGTTTCGACAGGCTCCAGCTTTGGTTGCCAATACGATTCAACAGAATCAGCAACGCAACGAAGGCGATGATATTAATAATGAGGGGAAAATCCATACTCGACTCCAGAGATGTGCCGCGCAGCACGTGTGGCTGGCACGGAAAACAGTAAGTTCCCGTCAGGGAATGTCAGGAATGTTACCAGTTCAGGAAAGTGCAGGCTTATACTCAAAAGGAATGGTTTATAACTTTATTGATTGATTTGCCTGGTTATTGACCGCTTTGGCCATTAACTAGCCGACCGACACCATTTTGCAGCGTATTAAACAGTTGCTCGGGCCAACCGTTGGCACCAAAAGAGGGCATACCTGCGGGAAACCACAATGCATATCCGACCAATGCGAGGCAAAGTGCGCGCTCCAGTTGATTGCCTTTCTGGCTATTGAGCAGCGGCAAACGGAAACGCCAGCGGCACGGCCACAGCAAGGGGACGCCTGCGGGGGTCAACATGTCGGCGACGATGTGACTGAGATAACCCAGCGTCATCCCCTGTAAAACATCAGCAGGCAGGAACCAGTCCGCCGGAACGTTAATCTGGAATAGCCACAGGCTGATCGCCACCGCCAGCAAACTGTGGGTAAATCCACGATGACCAAAGGCGCGCGCAATGGGTTGTGAGATCCATTTCAGGCGCTGGCCTAACACAGATTTAGGATGGTCAATATCAGGCAGCAGACAGGTCAGCAGTGCAGCAGGCACGAGATGCCACCAGTCGGCGCTGGCCATGACTGGCGTCAGCTCCGCACGCTTAGCAAAAATCGCGCTGGCAATGGCAAAAATGATATGGCCTTCGGCCGTCATGATGAAACCTGGCTGCAAAAACTGTCGATGCATCCAGTATAGGGATTTATCCAGTGAAATAGAACGGTGACGCTGTAACGAAGCGTTAATATTTTTCGCTTTCCCGCGTCATAATGACGCGGGAAAAGAACAGGTTAGCGTGCTAACCATCCACCATCGACGGCCAGTGTGTAGCCGTGCACATAATCTGCAGCGTCAGAAGCCAGAAACACGATCGGACCCATCATGTCATCCGGAACACCCCAGCGTCCGGCAGGGATGCGCCCAAGGATCTCTTCGTTGCGCGACTCATCATTACGCAGTTGTTCGGTATTATTGGTTGCCATATAGCCAGGAGCGATGGCATTCACGTTAATGCCGTGTTTCGCCCACTCATTTGCCATTAGCCGCGTTAAACCCATCACCGCGCTTTTCGACGCAGTGTAAGAGGGCACGCGAATGCCGCCCTGAAAGGAGAGCATTGAGGCGATATTAATAATTTTGCCGCCGTTGCCCTGAGCGATAAACTGACGCGCCACCTGCTGAGACAGGAAGAACAGGCTTTTGCTGTTGATGTTCATGACATCGTCCCAGTCCTGCTCGCTGAAGTTGAGTGCATCTTCACGGCGGATGATGCCCGCGTTATTCACCAGAATATCGATACGTCCGGCCTGAGCCACGGCTTGTTCAACAATCTGCGGCACCCCTTTCGGCTGAGTCAAATCGGCCTGAATCGACCAAAAGCGGCGCCCCAGGGCTTCAACTTTAGACTGTGTATCGGCAGGACCGGCACGATTAACGCCAATGATGTCACAGCCGGCTTGCGCCAACCCTAAGGCCATCCCCTGACCTAAACCGGTATTACAGCCGGTGACCAGCGCAATTTTGCCTTCAAGATTAAATGCGTTAAGGATCATCTTTCGCTCCTGTTAGCGCAGCGCGCTGATGCTGACGTGGTCCATGTCATCGAATACCTGATTTTCGCCCACCATGCCCCAGATAAAGGTATAGCGCTGTGTGCCCACTCCGGCATGAATTGACCAGCTTGGTGAGATCACCGCCTGCTCATTGTGCACCAGCAAATGGCGCGTTTCCTGCGGCTGGCCCATCATGTGGAAAACGGCGCTGTCATCTGCCATATCAAAGTAAAAGTACACTTCCATACGACGTTCATGGGTGTGGCACGGCATGGTGTTCCAGAGATTGCCGTCATCAAGACGCGTGAGTCCCATGGTGAGCTGGCAGGTGGGTAACACATCCGGCACGATAAATTTATTAATGGTGCGACGGTTTGAGGTCGCGGCATCCCCTAACGTGGCTTTGACTGCATCCTGCAGGGTGATCTTTTTATCCGGATAACGGGTATGTGCGGGTGCGCTGTTGTAGTAAAACTTCGCTGGAAGGTTGGCGTTGCTGCTGCGGAAAACCACGCTTTTGGCACCCTGACCAACATACAGCGCCTCCTGATGGCCTACCTCCCAGGTTTTGCCATCGACGTCAATCAAGCCCGGTCCGCCAATGTTGATCACGCCCAGTTCGCGGCGTTCGAGAAAATAGCTCACGCCCAGTTGTTTGCCGACTTCTTCACCGATCGTCACCGACTGCTGGATTGGCATGACACCACCAATGATGATGCGATCAATGTGGCTGTAAGTGAGGGTGTAATGGTCTGCCTCAAAAATTTTCTCGATCAAAAATTCGCGACGTAAGCCGGCGGTGTCCAGATTTTTTGCATGCTCAGTATGAATGCTTTGACGAACGTCCATCTCAGACCTCTCAAAGTTGAAGGAAGTGTCCCGAAGCGGGTCTTTGGGCATCTTAGGCAGGATGGGATGTGAATTCAATAAAAATGAAACGTTGTTTTATTTAATTGCGTGGGCGATCAAATACGCGCGGTCATTGCCGTAGTGTGTGTTTAGGAACAATGGAAAGCGTTGCCCACAGATGGGCAACGAGAATGGATGGGCTAAGTCCTGGCCCGGCACAGGTGTATCAGAATTAATTGAAAAGATGCTCAGCTTTCAACTCGGTCAAACTCGCCAGCTTCACGTTGGCCAGCGCCCAACGCGCATCATCCGCGTACTCGGCTGATGGCACCACAATCGAACGCATGCGCGCGGCTTTGGTGGCGATCATGCCGTTGAACGAATCTTCCAGCGTCACGCAGTTCAGCGGGTCCACCCCTAATTTCGCCGCCGCATCCAGATACACCTGCGGATGGGGTTTGCTGTATGGCAGAGATTCGGCGGAAGCAATCGCGTCGAAGTATTTGCGCAGATTGAACATCTCCAACACGCGCTCCAGCATAAACAGCGGTGAAGCAGAGGCGAGGGCAATCTTTAATCCCTGCTGCTGGCAAAGTTGTAATGCCTGTTCAACGCCGGGCAGTAATGGACGCGTCTCCTCAACCAATGCCAGTGCGCGAGCAATGATACGTTGCGTCACTTCCGCCTGATCCGGGCCGTTCCACGGCAAAGCTTCAAACCACATACGGACGGTTTGATCGATGCGCAAACCCAGCGTATCGGGCAGTTCATGGCGGCGGGTAATATCCACACCCAAACTGGCAAACACATCCAGTTCTGCCTGATCCCACAAGGGTTCAGAGTCGATCAGCAATCCGTCCATATCAAAAATAGCGGCCAACACCGGGCGACGATAAGACATACAACAGCTCCGTTTGAAATTTGCCCTACCTTATCATGCGCAGCCGGGAAATCCGACTCACGGCAGGTTACGCATTTTTCAGGAAAAAAAGCCGCAGTGCAGGTAGACTTAGGGCAAAACTACTGTATGTGAAGGGAGACACCATGACTTACCAACAGGCTGGCCGCATCGCCATCCTTAAGCGAGTGGCTGGCTGGGTAATTTTTATTCCGGCGCTGCTATCCACCATTATCTCAATTCTCGGCTTCATGTTTAAACACAGTGAAAAGCAGCCGGGCATTGATGCAGTGATGCTTGATTTTGTCCATGTCATGGTCGACATGATCAAGTTCAATACGCCGTTTTTGAACCTGTTTTGGCAAAACTCACCGGTACCGGAGTTTCATGGCGGTGCCAATATTGGCTTCTGGATCATCTACATCCTGATTTTCGTCGGCATTGCTTTGCAGGCGTCAGGCGCACGCATGTGGCGTCAGTCACGTCACATCAAAGAAGGCATTGAAGACCAGCTGATTCTTGAACAAGCCAAAGGTGCAGAAGGGCGCACGCGTGCGCAACTGGAAGAGAAAATCCATATCCCGCGTCATACCATTTTGTTGCAAGTTTTCCCGCTCTATATCCTGCCGATTATCATCGCCATCGCTGGTTATTTTGTCCTGAAATTGCTGGGCATGCTGTAAGGCGTCAGGCCGGTCTGGCCTGACGTTGTCCTAACGCATCTTCATTCAAAAGCTGGTCAATCGCGAATTGTGCGGCGCTTGTCCAGTTACCGGCAAACACGTTAGCGCGGTTGAGCAAATAGTAGAGCTGATACACGGGCTGTCGTTGCGAAAACCCTTCCGCCAGCGGCCACACCGAGTGATATCCCTCGTAAATCTGGCGTGGCAATTCGACGTAGTAATTCAACATCGCGAGATCGCACTCCCTGTCGCCCCAATAGCAGGCGGGGTCAAACAGCCATGGCCCACTGCTGCTATCCGCGCAGTTAGCAGGCCACAAATCGCCGTGTAGTAGAGAAGGCTGAGGATGATGATTGGCCAACGCGCGTTGCACGCAATCGACAATCAATTCGGTATTGCCGTATTGCACCCCTTTCTCAGCGGCCAGCTGTAGTTGCCAGCCAATACGCTGTTCAGCAAAGAACACCGACCAGCGGCGTAGCCAACTGTTGGGCTGGGGGGAGGTGGTGATGTTGTTATCGTAATCGAGTCCAAACTGCGGTTGCTCGCTCCATTGATGGAGGTGAGCCAACTGCTGGCCAAGCTGGAAGGCGCTCTGTTCGTTCAGCGCCTCTGGCTGAATATACTCCAACAGTAAGAAGCTGCTGTCGCGGTCATTCCCGACGCCATACACTTTAGGCACCCGGACCGTCTGTGTCCGCGCCAGCAATCCCAGCTGGTCCGCTTCCCAGCTAAACAGAGTGAGCATATCGCGCGTATTACATTTAACGAAAACGTCGAGATCGCCGTAGCGGAGGCGCCAGGCGGGATGCACATCGCCACCAGGGAGTTCATAGCGTTCAGTGATTTCAGCTTCACCGGCGTGTTCGCTTAACAGACGACTAATGGCTGACCACATTGGGTAATCCTCTTTATTCGCTGCGTAGGTTTGATTGTAGCGCTCAAAACTTCAGCAAAACCAGTGGTGCGGCGATTATTTGTGGCGCGTCATGGTTTTGCCTGTAGAAATTCGGACAGCGTGGAGATCTTCACCTCCGCTTTACGATGCAGGGCAACATCCGCCAGCCCTGCGGCGTGTTCTGCGATCTCATGTTGTTCCAATGCACTGATGATGCCAAAACTGTTGGTTCCCAACTCATGCGAATGACCTTCATCATCATGCAAGGTCGTGGTGTAACCGCCGCTGACCATCACGCTGTTAAGGGATTGCAGATCGCCTAAGCTCTCATCGGAATAGCTTAGCGTGACAATGTAACGTTTAAGGTCGTGGTCACTCATCATTCACCTCATTGTAATAGAACAGGTTTCAGCGTAGACCAGCGCTGAGGATAGAGCGAATTCTGCGCAATTCAGATGGGAAAAGGGAGCGTAAATCTGCGTCAACAGGCTTCAGAAAATTCTTGTATCAATTGGGCTGCTATTTCGCTAATTGCCTCTTATAATGCGCAGCGGAAATGGGAAAGCTCCTATTAACCATGCGGTTCCAGCGCGGAACCTGGCATTTCTGGCACCTTCATACTTTTTTACAAAACTTACCGTAAATTGCATTGATTGGCTGGGAAAACTCTTCAGACTCACTCTTTTTTAAACTGCCGTACGGGTCACATTTAATGAAAGCCTTTAATAAGCTGTCCGCTGTTTTATTGCTCTCTGCTGGAGCATTTTGTCACCAGGCATTTGCTGATAACACCGTTTTTACCTCTATGGATGACCCTTCAACGGCAAAAAAACCGTTTGAAGGCAGCGCGTCAGCCGGTTATTTGGCACAGACAGGGAATACCACCAGTTCATCATTGAGCGCCTCAACCAACATGACGTGGTATCAGACCAACACCGCTTACAGCTTGTGGGGCAACGCCGCGAACAACTCATCCAACGATGAGCGTTCCTCAGAGACTTACAACATCGGTGGTCGTACCCGTTACAATATGAACAGTGCGGACTATCTGTTCGGTCAGGCGAGCTGGTTGAGCGACCGTTTCAACGGTTATGATTCGCGCGATGTACTGACTGCCGGTTATGGTCGCCAGTTGCTGAACGGTCCTGTGCATTCGCTGCGAGCTGAATTCGGTCCCGGTGTCCGTTACGATGATTTCCATGAAGGTGGTCACGAAACCAAGGCGCTGGGATACGGTGCTGTGAGCTACCAGTGGCAACTGACTGACACGACCAAATTCATCCAGGGTGTTTCCGTGTTGAGCAGCTTCGGTGAAGATACAACGCTGAACTCCGAAACCGGCTTGCAGGTGGCCATCAACGAACACTTCGCGTTGAAGCTGGCTTACAACGTGACCTGGAATAATAATCCGCCAGAGTCTGCGCCGGATCGTACCGACACCAAAACCACCATCCAGCTTTCTTACGCGATGTAAGCGAGCCGTGATGAAAAACCGTTGCCGGTCAGCGCCGCGCAGCGGTTTTTTTTTATCTGTCGATGGCTTAGCGCATTTTTCGCGGGTTTAGATCGCGGCAGAAAGCTGCTATTATCTCCGGCGCTTTACATTCCTGGCGTCATTCCGACAACGTGGGTCTGACATTACGCCGGGTTACTCAAACAGAACTCAATGTTGCATGTAGGCTTTCGTGTGGCTTACCACTGCAATTAAGGATATGAAATGCCAGTAATTACTCTTCCTGATGGCAGCCAGCGCGTATTTGACCGTCCGGTCAGCGTGATGGACATCGCTCTGGATATTGGACCGGGTCTGGCGAAAGCCTGTATTGCCGGTCGTGTTAATGGCGAGCTGGTGGACGCGGTTGATCCGATCACCGAAGATGCTCAGGTGGCAATTATCACCGCCAAAGATGAAGCCGGTCTGGAAATTATTCGTCACTCTTGTGCGCACCTGTTAGGGCATGCGATTAAACAACTGTGGCCGAATACCAAAATGGCGATTGGTCCGGTGATCGATAACGGCTTCTATTATGACGTCGATTTGGATCACACCCTGACGCAGGAAGATCTTGAGCTGCTGGAAAAGCGTATGCACCAGCTGGCTGAGACTAATTACGATGTGGTGAAGAAGAAGGTGAGCTGGCAGGAAGCACGTGATGTGTTTGCTGAGCGTGGCGAAAGCTACAAAACCACCATTCTTGACGAAAACATCAGCCACGATGATCAACCTGGTTTGTATCATCATGAAGAATACATCGACATGTGCCGCGGTCCGCACGTGCCGAACATGCGTTTCTGCCATCACTTCAAACTGCAGAAAATCTCCGGTGCTTACTGGCGCGGCAACAGCGACAACAAAATGCTGCAGCGTATTTACGGTACAGCGTGGGGCGACAAGAAGCAGCTGGCTGCCTATCTGCAGCGTTTGGAAGAAGCGGCGAAGCGCGATCACCGTAAAATCGGTAAGCAGCTCGACCTGTACCATATGCAGGAAGAAGCGCCAGGTATGGTGTTCTGGCACAACGACGGTTGGACCATCTTCCGTGAACTGGAAGTGTTCGTCCGTACCAAGCTGAAAGAGTACGATTACCAGGAAGTGAAAGGTCCGTTTATGATGGACCGTGTGCTGTGGGAAAAAACCGGCCACTGGGAAAACTACAAAGAAGCGATGTTCACCACCTCTTCAGAGAACCGTGAATATTGCATCAAGCCAATGAACTGCCCTGGCCACGTTCAGATCTTTAATCAGGGTCTGAAATCCTACCGTGACCTGCCGCTGCGTATGGCGGAATTTGGTAGCTGCCACCGTAATGAGCCATCAGGCGCATTGCACGGCCTGATGCGCGTCCGTGGTTTTACCCAGGATGATGCGCACGTCTTCTGTACCGAAGATCAGGTTCGTGATGAAGTGAACAGCTGTATTCGTATGGTGTACGACATGTACAGCACCTTCGGTTTTGAAAAAATCGTGGTGAAACTGTCGACCCGTCCGGAGAAACGTATCGGTACCGATGAAATGTGGGACCGTGCGGAAGTGGATTTAGCAGAAGCGCTGAAGGAGAACGAAATTCCGTTCGAATATCAGCCAGGAGAGGGTGCCTTCTACGGCCCGAAAATTGAGTTTACCCTGTACGATTGCCTCGACCGCGCATGGCAGTGCGGCACCGTTCAGCTAGACTTCTCCCTGCCAAAACGTTTGGACGCCACTTATGTGGGCGAAAACAACGATCGTCAGACGCCGGTAATGATTCACCGTGCGATTCTCGGTTCAATGGAGCGCTTTATCGGCATCCTGACCGAAGAGTTCGCGGGCTTCTTCCCGAGCTGGCTGGCCCCCGTGCAGGCTGTGGTGATGAATATTACCGACAGTCAGGCAGAATATGTCAGTGAATTGACAAAGAAATTGCAGAAAGCTGGCATTCGTGTCAAAGCAGACTTGAGAAACGAGAAGATAGGCTTTAAAATCCGCGAGCACACATTACGTCGCGTCCCTTATATGCTGGTTTGCGGTGAGAAAGAGGTGGAAGCAGGCAAAGTTGCCGTGCGCACCCGCCGTGGTAAAGACCTCGGGAGCATGGACGTAGATGTGTTTGTTGAGAAGCTGCAACAAGAGATTCGCAGCCGACATCTTCACCAATTAGAGGAATAAGGTTATTAAAGGCGGAAAACGAGTACAACCGACGCGTCCGAACCGTATCAACGGCGAAATCCGTGCTACCGAAGTGCGCTTAACTGGCGTAGACGGCGAGCAACTTGGCATTGTGACATTGCGCGAAGCAATTGAGAAAGCCGAAGAAGCTGGCGTAGATTTAGTTGAAATCAGCCCGAACGCCGAACCGCCGGTTTGCCGTATTATGGATTACGGCAAGTTCCTTTATGAAAAGAGTAAGTCTTCTAAGGAACAGAAGAAGAAGCAGAAAGTTATCCAGGTCAAGGAAATCAAATTCCGTCCTGGTACCGATGATGGCGACTATCAGGTCAAACTACGCAACCTGATTCGCTTTCTGGAAGAGGGCGATAAAGCCAAAATCACGCTACGTTTCCGTGGTCGTGAAATGGCGCACCAGCAGATCGGTATGGAAGTGCTTAACCGCGTCCGTAAAGACCTGTGTGAGGATCTGGATCTGGCCATTGTCGAGTCCTTCCCGACTAAGATCGAAGGCCGCCAGATGATCATGGTGCTCGCACCGAAGAAGAAACAGTAGGCCTTCAAGTAATAATTCCGCGCAGCGTTCGCGCTGTGCGGAATCTTATTCGCCTGTCTGATTCATTTTATTAACAATGCGAAGTGGATATTTGTAAAAATGCCAAAGATTAAAACTGTCCGTGGCGCGGCTAAGCGCTTCAAGAAGACCGCTTCTGGCGGCTTCAAGCGTAAGCACGCGAACCTGCGTCATATTCTGACTAAGAAGTCTACCAAGCGTAAACGTCACCTGCGTCCGAAAGGCATGGTGTCTAAAGGCGATCTGGGTCTGGTTGTTGCCTGCCTGCCGTACGCATAAGTAAACTTTTTATAAATCTGCCTGAACACTTTGCGTACTGCAGGGAATAGGGCATCACAGAATATGATATAGGAGAGCTCACATGGCTCGCGTAAAACGTGGTGTAATTGCTCGCGCACGTCACAAGAAAATCTTAAAACAAGCTAAAGGCTACTACGGTGCACGTTCACGTGTTTACCGCGTTGCTTTCCAGGCTGTTATCAAAGCTGGTCAGTATGCTTACCGTGACCGTCGTCAACGTAAGCGTCAGTTCCGTCAGCTGTGGATCGCGCGTATCAACGCTGCGGCCCGTCAGAACGGTATCTCTTACAGCCGTTTCATTAATGGCCTGAAAAAAGCCTCTATTGAAATCGACCGTAAGATTCTGGCTGACATCGCTGTATTCGACAAAGTGACCTTCACGGCACTGGTCGAAAAAGCAAAATCAGCTCTGGCGTAAGTCAGATGAAAAAGGGAGCTTGCTCCCTTTTTTATTGTCTGCAACTCACGCAAAAGATTGACATTTTAGCCGCTGGGCTTTTCAATAGTGCGGTTTCTTTCAAGACAAGGTAACGCAAGCATGCACGCTGCTATTTTCCGTTTCTTTTTTTACTTTAGCGCCTGACAATCGGGGGCTTTTGCGCATAAGAAAAGAAACGAAAAATCGCGCTGAAAGCCTCCCCCGTGGAGGCTTTTTTGTTTCTGGCGACACTTAATCGGATCTCACGGTCCTTACAAGAACTGACCAGCCCGGCTGGAAGAAGAGGAAATCATGTCCCAACTCGCAGACCTGGTGGCCCGTGCCACGGCCGCTATCGACGAGGCGGCGGATATCGCCGCCCTGGACGCCGTGCGCGTCGAATTCCTGGGTAAGAAAGGGCATCTGACGCTGCAAATGACCACCCTGCGTGAACTGCCAGCGGAAGACCGTCCGGCAGCAGGCGCGGTGATTAACGAAGCGAAGCAGCAGGTGCAGGATCGTCTTAACGCACGTAAAGACACCCTGGAAAGCGCTGAGCTGAATGCGCGCCTCGCCGCAGAGACCATTGATGTCTCGCTGCCTGGTCGTCGCGTTGAGAACGGTGGTTTGCACCCGGTGACTCGTACCATCGACCGTATCGAAAACTTCTTCGGCGAGTTGGGCTTTGCGGTGGTCACTGGTCCGGAAATCGAAGATGACTATCATAACTTCGACGCACTCAACATTCCTGGCCACCATCCGGCACGTGCTGACCACGACACTTTCTGGTTTGATGCGACTCGTCTGCTGCGTACCCAGACGTCTGGCGTGCAGATCCGCACCATGAAAAATCAGCAGCCGCCGATCCGCATCATCGCACCAGGTCGTGTGTATCGTAACGACTACGATCAAACGCACACCCCAATGTTCCATCAGATGGAAGGTCTGATTGTCGATAAAGACATCAGCTTCACCAACCTGAAAGGCACGCTGCATGATTTCCTGAACAACTTCTTTGAAGAAGACCTGCAGATTCGTTTCCGTCCTTCTTACTTCCCGTTCACCGAACCCTCCGCGGAAGTGGATGTGATGGGTAAAAACGGCAAGTGGCTGGAAGTGCTGGGCTGCGGCATGGTGCATCCAAATGTGTTGCGCAATGTGGGCATCGACCCGGAAGTCTACTCTGGCTTCGCTTTCGGCATGGGAATGGAGCGTCTGACCATGCTGCGTTACGGCGTGAACGATCTGCGCGCCTTCTTCGAAAATGATTTACGTTTCCTCAAACAATTTAAATAAGGGCAGGTTATCCAATGAAATTCAGTGAACTCTGGTTACGCGAATGGGTAAATCCAGCCCTGGACAGCGCTGCGCTGTCTGAGCAAATCACCATGGCCGGCCTGGAAGTGGACGGCGTGGATCCGGTCGCCGGTGCGTTCCATGGCGTGGTCGTGGGTGAAGTGGTGGAGTGCGGCCAGCATCCGAACGCAGACAAACTGCGCGTGACCAAAATCAACGTGGGCGGCGAGCGCCTGCTGGATATCGTCTGTGGCGCGCCAAATTGCCGCCAGGGCCTGAAAGTCGCCGTGGCGACCGTCGGCGCTGTACTGCCAGGCGACTTCAAAATCAAAGCCGCGAAACTGCGCGGTGAGCCTTCAGAAGGCATGCTGTGCTCGTTCTCTGAGCTGGGTATTTCCGACGATCACAGCGGCATTATTGAACTGCCTGCTGATGCGCCTATCGGCACTGACATCCGCAGCTATCTGCAGCTGGATGACAACACCATCGAAATCAGCGTAACGCCAAACCGTGCCGATTGCCTCGGTATTATCGGTATTGCGCGCGATGTGGCGGTAGTCAACGGTCTGCCGCTCACCGAGCCAACGATTGAGCCGGTTAAAGCGACCATTACTGATACCTTCCCGATTCGCGTAGATGCCACCGATGCTTGCCCACGTTATCTGGGCCGCGTAGTAAAAGGCATCAATGTGAAAGCGCCAACGCCACTGTGGATGCGTGAAAAACTGCGTCGCTGCGGCATCCGTTCTATCGACCCGGTGGTGGACATCACCAACTACGTTCTGCTGGAACTCGGTCAGCCGATGCACGCCTTTGACCTCGATCGCATTGACGGCGGCATCGTGGTGCGCATGGCGGAAGAGGGTGAAGTCCTGACCTTACTGGATGGCACCGAAGCGAAACTCAGCAGCGACACGCTGGTGATTGCTGACCATCAGAAAGCGCTGGCGATGGGCGGCATTTTTGGTGGTGAACACTCTGGTGTGAACGAAGAAACCCAAAATGTGCTGTTCGAGTGTGCCTTCTTTGAACCGCTGGCGATCACCGGCCGTGCTCGTCGTCAGGGCCTGCACACCGATGCGTCGCATCGTTACGAGCGTGGTGTTGATCCGGCACTGCAATTCAAAGCCATTGAACGCGCCACCCAGTTGCTGCTGGACATTTGCGGCGGTGAAGCGGGTCCGGTTATCGATCAAACTGACGCCAGCAAACTGCCTGAGCGCGCCACCATTACGCTGCGTCGCGAAAAACTCGACCGCCTGATTGGTCACGTGATCGCCGATGAGCAGGTCACCGATATCCTGACGCGTCTCGGTTGCGAAGTGACCGTAGGCAATGGTGAGTGGACAGCCGTTGCACCGAGCTGGCGTTTCGATATGGCGATTGAAGAAGATCTGGTTGAGGAAGTGGCTCGCGTATACGGCTACAACAACATTCCAGACGTGCCGGTGAAAGCCAGCCTGATTATGACGAAGCATCGCGAAGCGGATCTGTCGCTGAAGCGTGCGCGTAACCTGCTCGTCGATAAAGGCTATCAGGAAGCGATTACCTACAGCTTCGTTGATCCGAAAGTGCAGCAGCTGCTGCATCCGGGTGAAGAAGCGCTGATCCTGCCAAGCCCGATTTCCAGCGATATGTCGGCAATGCGCTTGTCACTGTGGACCGGTCTGCTTGGTGCGGTGGTGTATAACCAGAACCGTCAGCAAGGCCGTGTGCGCCTGTTTGAGAGCGGTTTGCGCTTTGTTCCTGATACGCAGGCCGATCTCGGTATCCGCCAGGATCTTATGCTGGCGGGCGTTCTGAGCGGTAATCGCTATGAAGAGCATTGGGATCTGGCGCGTCAGACAGTTGACTTCTATGATTTAAAAGGCGATTTAGAATCGTTACTGGATTTGACCGGTAAACTCGATGAGATTTCTTTCCGTGCAGAAGCCAATCCGGCGCTGCATCCGGGACAGAGCGCGGCAATTTATTTACGCGGCGAACGAATCGGATTTATCGGAGTGGTTCATCCGGAGTTGGAACGTAAGCTGGATCTCAACGGCCGCACCTTAGTGTTTGAACTGCTTTGGAATAAGGTCGCAGACCGCGTCCTGCCTGACGCGCGCGAGATTTCACGCTTCCCGGCGAACCGTCGTGATATCGCTCTGGTAGTGGCTGAAAACGTGCCCGCAGCAGATATCATCGCGGAGTGTAAGAAAGTTGGCGTAAATCAGGTAGTTGGCGTAAACTTGTTTGACGTGTACCGTGGTAAGGGCGTGAACGAGGGCGAAAAGAGCCTCGCGATTAGCCTGATTTTGCAGGATACCAGCCGGACACTCGAAGAAGAGGAGATTGCCGCGACCGTTGCCAAATGCGTTGCGGCATTAAAAGAGCGATTCCAGGCAACCTTGAGGGATTGAACCTATGGCGCTTACAAAAGCTGAAATGTCAGAGTACCTGTTTGAAAAACTCGGGTTGAGCAAACGCGATGCCAAAGAGTTGGTTGAGCTCTTCTTTGAAGAAGTTCGCCGCGCGTTAGAAAACGGAGAACAGGTTAAACTGTCCGGATTTGGTAATTTTGATCTGCGTGACAAAAATCAACGTCCGGGCCGTAACCCGAAGACGGGGGAAGATATTCCTATCACTGCCCGCCGAGTGGTGACCTTCCGTCCGGGACAGAAGTTGAAAAGTCGCGTTGAGAACGCGACACCGAAGGACGCTGACTAATTTCAGTATGACAAAAAGGCCGCTTAGCGGCCTTTTTTATTGGCTGTAAAATGGCTGTTCTGCGCAATCTTTCCATAATGTCAGGATTTCGTAAGTATCCGGAAAATAGGATGAAAATCGGCACTGGCTGATAGTGACTGCGGCAATCCATTTGTTATAACAGCGCCATCACATAACAAGGGGTATTGCTGATGAAAAAGACAGCACTTTTACTGGGCATCCTGTTAGGCATGCCGCTGCTGGCTAACGCCAATGTTTCCGTTAACATCAACACACCGGGTGTTTCTATTCATATCGGTGATCAAGATAAACGTGGCTACTACTGGGATGGCTACGACTGGCGTGCGCCAACCTGGTGGAAACAGCACCACAATCAACGCATCGGCACCAAAGGCCCGCACGGTTACTGGAACGGTAACGGCTGGCAGCCACAGCACCCGGGCAATGCGCCGCACCACGATAACAAACCGCAGCCGCGCGACCAGCATCATGACTCGCGTGATAGCCACGACAAGCGTGATAATCACGGTCAACCGATCCCGCCTCATCAGTAAGCGTTGCTCAGCGGCACCCACTCGGTGCCGCTTTCTTTTTGCCACAATCCCACTACAATCAAATCTCTGTTTTCTCTGCCAATCTTATCTATGACTCTGTTGGACCAGCTTGCCCGTCAGGCCGATCGTCGTAGCCAGCGCTGGCTGATGCTGCTCGGTGCCATTCTGCTGCTGCTGTTTATTCTCAGCCTGTGCGCCGGAGACAGCTGGATATCGCCAACCCAATGGTTTTCCTCTAACGGTGAACTCTTCGTCTGGCAGTTGCGCTTACCGCGCACGCTGGCCGTGCTGCTGGTGGGGGCTGCGCTGGCGGTGTGTGGCGTGGTGATGCAGGCGCTGTTCAACAATCCCCTGGCGGAACCCGGCTTGCTTGGCGTATCCAACGGCGCGGGTATTGGGTTAGTGTTGGGTGTGATGCTGGGCAATGGCTCGCTATGGAGCCTGGCGCTGGCGTCGATGGCGGGGGCGTTATTGATCACGCTGATCCTGCTGCACTTTGCCCATCGTCAGCTTTCGGCCAGCCGCTTATTGCTCACGGGGGTCGCGCTCGGCATTATCTGTAGCGCAGTGATGACGTGGGCCGTGTACTTTAGCACCAGCCTCGATCTACGGCAGTTAATGTACTGGATGATGGGCGGCTTTGGCGGTATTGACTGGCGCTATGGCTGGATGATGCTGGCGCTGTTGCCAGTTACGCTGTTGCTGACCGGAACCGCGCGGACGTTGAATTTACTTTCACTGGGGGAAACCTCGGCGCGTCAGCTAGGCCTGCCGTTATTGTTATGGCGTAACCTGTTAGTGTTGGCGATGGGCTGGCTGGTAGGCGCCAGCGTGGCGATGGCCGGTGCCATCGGGTTTGTCGGATTGGTCATCCCTCATCTGTTACGCTTAAGCGGTTTTAGCGATCACCGATACCTGCTGCCCGCCTCGGCGCTGGCAGGGGCTGCGGTGCTCCTCGGGGCAGATATTATCGCCCGGCTGGTGCTGACGTCGGCAGAGTTGCCGATTGGCGTGGTCACCGCCACCCTCGGCGCACCGCTGTTTATCGTGCTATTAGTGAAATCTTCGCGCTAGCAATGGCTGGCATCTTGGTCTCAACAACAGGAATCGACAATGAGCATTTATCAGACAGAACTGGTTACCCTGGACGGCGAAAAAACGACGCTGGCACAGTATCAGGACAACGTACTGCTGGTGGTCAACGTGGCGTCAAAATGTGGGCTGACGGCGCAGTATGAGCAGCTTGAGTCACTGCAGAAAGCCTGGCAGGACAAAAACTTTAGCGTGCTGGGTTTCCCCTGCAACCAGTTTCTGGAGCAGGAACCGGGCAGCAACGAAGAGATCAAAACCTTCTGCAGCACCACTTATGGTGTGACTTTCCCGATGTTCGATAAAACCGATGTGAACGGTGCCAATCGTCATCCGCTGTATGCGCAGTTAACGGCGGCACAGCCTGAAGCCGAACGTCCTGAAGGCAGCGGTTTCCTCGAGCGTATGGTGAGCAAAGGACGTGCACCAAAAGCCGAGGGCGACATTTTGTGGAACTTCGAAAAATTCCTCATCAACAAACAGGGTAAGGTGATTGCGCGTTTCTCTCCGGATATGACGCCTGATGATCCGATCATCCTGAAACGCGTTGAGCAGGCGCTGGCAGAGTAAATGTTGTTGCAGTGTCAGGGAGTCAGTGTCGCGGGACGTCTGGCTCCGGTTGATCTCAGCGTCAATGCAGGTGAATGGATACATTTGGTGGGCCCGAATGGCGCGGGAAAAAGTACTCTACTCTGTGCGCTGTCGGGATTATTGCCGGCTCAAGGCGTGATTCAGCTTGCAGGAACGTCGTTGAGCCGCTTAAGCGGGGCTGCGCTGGCTCAATGGCGTGCCTGGTTACCGCAACAACAGGCCGCGTTAGGGACCATGCCCGTCTGGCACTATCTGCGTATGCATTTCTCTTCGGCGTCGCCGCAGGTAGATGTCACACTCAATGATGTGCTGACGCAACTCAGCATACACGACAAATTAACCCGTCAACTGACGCAGCTCTCTGGTGGCGAATGGCAGCGTGTGCGGCTGGCGGCAGTAGTGATGCAAATCCATCCGGCGATCAATCCTCACGGCAAGCTTTTAATTCTGGATGAGCCGATGACGGCATTGGATGTCGCGCAGCAGCGAGCCGTGGATAAATTGCTGTTTCAGCTGTGCCACGCCGGTATTGCGGTGATTGCCAGCGGCCATGATCTTAACCACAGTCTGCGCCATGCCGACCGCGTAGGATTGATGCATCAGGGGGAAGTGGTGATGCAGGGACGTGCGCGGGACGTCTTAACCGCCGCCAATCTCTCTCCGTTGTACCAAACCGAGTTTCAACAATTTGATACACCGCAAGGCCCTCTGCTGTTTATTCCCTGAATAACATTGCCTGTTAAGCAGATTTGCCGCTAAAGTGTCATCCGGGCGACGGATTTAGGGACATTCTGATGCGAATAACGGTATTTCTTCTGATGCTGCTGCTGGTTGGGTGTAGTAGCCATCACGCGCCGCCGCCGAATGGCCGCCTTTCTGATTCCATCACCGTGATTGCTCAACTCAACGATCAGTTAGGTCGCTGGCGTGGCACGCCTTATCGCTACGGCGGGTTAAGTCGAGGCGGTGTGGATTGCTCTGGTTTTGTTTATCTGACCTTCCGCGATAAATTCGATATGCAACTGCCGCGTTCTACCGTTGACCAGACGGATATTGGCACTCGCATTGATAAACGCGATTTGCTGCCCGGTGATCTGGTCTTCTTTAAAACGGGCAGCGGAGAGAATGGCCTGCATGTGGGTATTTATGATACCGATAACACCTTTATCCACGCTTCTACCAGCCAGGGCGTGATTCGCTCTTCGCTGGATAATGTCTATTGGCGCAAGGTATTTTGGCAGGCACGTCGTATCTGAATGATTACCATACCAGTGCTGAATGACCTATTCTCTTCATGGTTTTTCAGCCGGTTTATTATTGAATTCCCCTCAAATTTAACTCTCATTTAAAATGGCACTTTACCTGTGCTCGCATAAATACTAAAAATAAGACTGAATTTATTTAATGAGTATGGACAACCACCTCGGCTATTTGGCTTAAGTTTTATTTATGGCTTAAAACGGTTTAATCAGGCACAAAATTGCGTCTCTTCTAACGTTTGGTCCTATTGCCTGACCGTTTTCATTGATATACGATGCGCCAATTGCCACTGCTTCTGGCTGCTAAAATGAAAGTCCATTTATCTGCCGACTATCAGTCGGAAACCTGGTTCTATCCAGTTTATACACTGGCGGGCCAGCTGACTGCGGTCGAGCTGGTGACGCAATTCGTCCACGACAGCGCACCTATTACGCTGCCGCAGGATTTGCTGTTGCCGCAATTAGACGATGCGCAGCAATTACGGTTAATGCAGAGCCAGCTTTCTTTACTGGAAAAGTACCGTGACTTTTTTGAGCTACATCAAATTACCGCTTTGGTTCGTATTGATGATTCGATGGCGTTAACGCTGCTTGAAAGTGAATTTCTGTTAAGGAAATTTAAACAACTTCCTTTTATTATTCTCGATATTAGCGAAACGTTTCCGCAATTAGCGCGTGGAAAAGCGCAGCCACTTCTGGCAACATTACAGCAGGAATTCCGTTTATCACTTTCCCAATTTGGTGCGGGTAAAGCACCTGCGACCGCAGTTTACGATAATCTCTTTAGTGTACTGAAACTGGATAAAACCTTTATACAAGGCCTGGCTAAACGTGCATCTTTTACACCATTTATCCAAACGGTCATCGATAATTTCTCAGATTATGCCGATCAGCTCATAATATGTGGTGTTGACGATAACCTCATGCTGGAAAAAGTCAGCACGCTGAGCGGAGCTCAACTGCAAGGCAATTTGTTCCCGGTTGTCAAAGCGGAACGGTTAGGTGATCTTATTTATCCTGATGTGACTTCGCACACCCCTTCACAGCAGTAGTCCTTTCAACTGTCATCCGCTGACGCCCAGCGTTACACTGAACCCTATTCTTTAAACTCACTGTTGGTGCTTTTTGTGTGCACCTTCTGGAGTGGTGATGCAATTTATTAATAGCTGGCAGCAAGAGCTGCCGGGATGCTATACGGCGCTGATGCCAACGCCGTTGGAAGGCGGGCGCCTGTTCTATCATAACGCGCCGCTGGCGGCAGAAATGGAACTGGATGCCGGGCTCTTCACTGGGCAGGGGCACGGCGTCTGGAGTGGTCGTGAGCTATTGCCAGGTATGGCCCCGCTGGCGCAGGTTTACAGCGGACATCAATTTGGTGTGTGGGCCGGCCAGCTGGGCGATGGGCGGGGCATTCTGCTGGGTGAACAGCAACTGACGAACGGACGTAAACTCGACTGGCATTTGAAAGGGGCGGGATTGACACCCTATTCGCGTATGGGTGATGGCCGGGCGGTGATTCGTTCCAGCGTGCGTGAGTTCCTGGCTTCGGAAGCGTTGCACCATTTGGGGATTCCCACCACTCGCGCGCTGGCTCTGGCGATTGGCGATGAGCCAGTGCTGCGTGAAACGCAGGAACGCGGGGCAATGCTGATGCGCATCGCTGAGAGTCATCTGCGTTTTGGTCACTTTGAACATTTTTACTATGGCGGCGAGCAGGATAAGGTCCGGCAACTGGCAGATTACGCCATTCATCATCACTGGCCAGAATTAAGCGATGACGCTGACCGCTATGTGCTGTGGTTTACCGATATCGTGAAACGCACTGCCAGCCTGATCGCCCACTGGCAGAGCGTGGGCTTTGCGCATGGCGTGATGAACACCGACAACATGTCGATCCTCGGACTGACGCTGGATTATGGTCCCTATGGCTTCCTTGATGATTACCAACCCGGATTCATCTGCAATCACAGCGATTATCAGGGGCGTTATTCCTTTGAGAATCAGCCGATGATTGGTTTGTGGAACCTCAATCGTCTGGCGCATGCATTGTCAGGGTTGATGAGCACGGATCAGTTAAAACAGGCGCTCAGCCATTATGAAACGGAACTTATGCGGGTCTGGGGTGAGAAGATGCGCGCTAAACTGGGCCTTCTGACTGCCGATGCCAATGACAACGCGATTCTGACGCAACTGCTGTCGCTGATGACACAAGAGCGAAGCGATTACACGTTGACCTTTCGCTTACTGAGTGAGACGCAGCAGCATCAACAGCGTTCGCCGCTGCGTGATGAATTTATCGACCGCGAGGCGTTTGACCACTGGTACGACGGCTATCGTCAACGTCTGCTGCAGGATGAGGCATCAGATGAACAACGCCAGCAGGTCATGAAGGCGGCCAACCCAGCGCTGGTGTTGCGCAATTATCTGGCACAGCAGGTGATTGAAGAAGTCGAGCAGGGTGAGAAGGCGGCGCTGGAGCGGCTCCATCTGGCTTTACAACAGCCATTTGATGATGCGGCCGTCAGCGCAGAGTTACGCCAACGGCCGCCAGAGTGGGGCAAAACGCTGGAGGTGAGTTGCTCCAGCTAAGGTGATTAAAAACGGCTGTCGACCGCGGCAGCCAGTTTCTGCAGCACTTCGGCGCTATCTTCCCAGCTCAGGCAGGGATCGGTAATGGACTGACCGTAGTTTAACGGCTCGCCGCTCACCACTTTCTGATTACCTTCCTGCAGGAAACTCTCAATCATCACACCCGCCACCGCACGTGATCCCGCACGAATTTGTGCTGCCACATCATCCGCAACATCGCGCTGGCGACGATGCTGTTTCAGGCAGTTACCATGACTGAAGTCGATGATCAGCTGTTCCGGCAAATTAAAGTCACGCAGGTTTGCGGCCGCGGCCGCGACATCTTCGGCGTGGTAGTTAGGTTGACGGCCACCGCGCAGAATCACATGACCATGCGGATTGCCACTGGTCTGGTAAATCGTCATTTGACCGTGTTTATCCGGAGACAGGAACATATGACTGACGCGTGACGCGCGAATCGCATCCACTGCGATTTGCACATTGCCGTCTGTACCGTTTTTGAATCCGACCGGGCACGACAGCGCCGATGCCATTTCACGGTGGATCTGACTCTCCGTGGTGCGTGCACCAATGGCGCCCCAGCTGATCAGGTCAGCAATAAACTGGCCGATCACCATATCAAGGAACTCGGTGGCGGTCGGCATACCGGTGGCGTTGATATCCAGCAACAGTTTACGAGCAATGGCGATGCCGCGATTAACGTCGAAACTGCCATCCAGATCCGGATCTGAGATCAATCCTTTCCAGCCGACCACCGTGCGCGGTTTTTCGAAGTAAGCGCGCATCACGATTTCCAGACGATCCTGGTAACGTTCGCGTAACACGTTGAGGCGTTCGGCATAGTCCAGCGCGGCTTTAGGGTCGTGTAGCGAGCACGGGCCGATAATCACCAACAGGCGTGGATCTTCACCGGTCAAAATGCGTGCAATACGCTGGCGCGCAGCGGTGACGGTGGCCGCCACCTCCGGTGAAATGGGGTGTTCTTGCGCAAGCACAGCGGGCGTTAGCAGGCTGCCGATGCGCGCGGTACGCAGTTCATCAGTCTTGTTCATTGAGATTCTCAAAATCTGTTCTTCGCAACGGTGAAATACCGGGAAGTGATGGTGGTCACAATAAACCAATAGGCCGCGAATTCAACCCGCTAAAAAGAAAGGTGAGCGAAACAAGACGGAAGCCAGGCTTTACGGCCTGGCGTACAGATCAATACATGCTGCGGCGCAGACCCATAATGTCGAGGATTTTGGTGGCAATCTCCTCTACCGAATAGTTGGTACTGTTAAGGTAACGAATCTGATGCGTGCGGAAGAGCGCTTCCACTTCCCCCACTTCCAGGCGGCACTGGCGCATCGAGGCATAACGGGTATTCTCTGCACGCTCCTGCCGAATCGCCGCCAGACGTTCAGGATCGATGGTTAATCCAAACAGCTTATGTTGATGGGCGCGTAACGCCGGCGGCAATTTCAGGTTATCCATGTCATCGGCGATAAAGGGATAGTTTGCCGCACGCACACCAAACTGCATCGCCAGATAGAGGCTGGTGGGTGTTTTGCCACAGCGAGAGACGCCGAGCAAAATGACCTGTGCATCCTCCAGACCACGCAGTGAGATACCATCATCGTGCGCAAGCGTGTAATCAATCGCGGCAATACGCGCATCATATTTGCCGAGATTGCTCGCCGTAAGACCATGGGTTCGGTGCGCCACTGGCATTGAAGCAACGCCCAGTTCACTTTGCAACGGGCCCACTAACGCCTGCACGATGTCCTGGCAAAATCCCTCGCTTTCAAGAATGATTTCGCGCACATCCGGGGTGACGATGGAAAAGAACACAATCGGACGTACGCCGCTTTGCTGATACAGCGCGTTAATCTGCGCCTTCACCGCCTGAGCTCGCTGAACATTCTCAACAAAGGGCAGGGTCACGCTGTTGATATTCACGGGGAATTGCGACAGCACGGCATGCCCCAATACCTCCGCGGTAATGGCGGTACCGTCTGAAATGTAGAACACACTGCGCTCAGTGCTCATAGGCGAAATCCCCTCTTATTTACTTTTGCGTAACAATGTCATTGCCGATGTTTCATTTTAATTAAAAATAAAATGAAATATCCATATCGTGAGTGCTTTCTGCTGGAATTTTATTTTTGTGATGAACAATATTAGATGAAATGCTGTTTTGAAAACGGCTATTTCCCCGCAATTTTTATCACAAGGTAAAAATAAAGTCTGAATCTGTTGCGCAACAAAAAGCAATGGCTAACCCTCTGAAAAGGGGAAAAATATCGTTGCGGCAATGTGTCGGCGTTAAATAAGCCTGTTGCGCAACTTTGATGCCAGCGGGAACTAGTCCGAATTTGCGTTTCTTTTTCTGCTTTAACGATTCAACACTTAGTCTTTATTTATTGATTGTGCCAGGCTGTTTTGGCGAATAGCAAAATGTTCCATGTGCTCCAATCATTTAAATGAAGGATAATCTCAATGTCCAATCAAGACCAACAGTCGCTAGTGCTCTGGTACAACCAGCTTGGCATGCATGATGTTGATCGGGTGGGGGGCAAGAATGCTTCCCTGGGAGAAATGATTACTAACTTGTCGTCACTGGGCGTCTCCGTGCCTAACGGCTATGCCACGACATCTTACGCCTTTAATCTGTTTCTCGATCAAAGCGGACTGAGCCAGCGCATTTATGATTTGCTGGACAAAACGGATATTGATGATGTTGAAGAGCTGGCTAAGGCCGGTAAACAAATTCGTCAATGGGTTGTGGACACGCCATTCCTGCCTGAGCTGGAAGAGGCGATTCGTACTGCCTATGAGCAACTCTCCTCTGATGATGCCGACGCTTCCTTTGCGGTGCGCTCATCCGCCACCGCTGAGGACATGCCCGATGCCTCGTTCGCGGGGCAACAGGAGACCTTCCTTAACGTGCAGGGCTTTGATGCGGTGCTGGTGGCCGTGAAGCACGTGTACGCTTCTTTATTTAACGATCGTGCGATCTCTTACCGCGTGCACCAGGGCTACGACCATCGTGGCGTTGCCCTGTCAGCGGGTATTCAGCGCATGGTGCGATCCGATCTCGCGTCTTCTGGCGTGATGTTTACCATTGATACCGAATCCGGTTTCGACCAGGTGGTCTTTATCACCTCGGCGTTCGGTCTTGGTGAGATGGTGGTGCAAGGCGCGGTGAACCCGGATGAATTCTACGTGCACAAACCCACACTGGCAGCCAATCGCCCGGCCATCGTGCGTCGCACTATGGGTTCCAAAAAGATCCGCATGGTGTATGCCGATTCTCAGGAGCACGGTGAGCAGGTGCGCATTGAAGATGTCGATCAGGAGCAGCGTGACCGCTTTAGCCTGACCGATGACGAAGTGCAGGATCTGGCGCGCCAGGCGGTGTTGATTGAGCAGCACTACAAGCGCCCAATGGATATCGAGTGGGCGAAAGATGGTCACACCGGCAAATTGTTCATTGTGCAGGCGCGTCCGGAAACCGTGCGCTCTAACGGTCAGGTGATGGAGCGCTATAACCTGCAAGGGAAAGGCAAGGTGCTGGTCGAAGGCCGTGCCATCGGCCATCGCATTGGCGCGGGTGAAGTGAAAGTGATTCATGACATCAGCGAAATGCATCGCATCGAGAAAGGTGACGTGCTGGTCACCGACATGACTGACCCGGATTGGGAACCGATCATGAAGAAGGCCTCCGCGATTGTGACCAACCGTGGTGGCCGTACCTGCCATGCGGCGATCATCGCACGTGAGCTGGGCATTCCTGCCGTCGTTGGCTGTGGCGATGCCACCGATTACCTGAAAGATGGGCATAAGGTGACCGTTTCCTGTGCTGAAGGCGACACCGGTTATGTGTATCAGGATCTGCTGGACTTTGAAGTGACCAGTTCGCAAGTGGATACCATGCCGGACCTGCCACTGAAAATCATGATGAACGTCGGTAACCCGGATCGCGCCTTTGACTTCGCCTGTCTGCCAAATGAAGGTGTTGGTCTGGCGCGTCTGGAGTTCATCATCAACCGTATGATCGGTGTACACCCGAAAGCGCTGCTGGAGTTTGACCAGCAGACGCCAGAATTGCAGCAGCAGATTCGTCAAATGATGAAGGGCTTCGATGATCCGGTTGAGTTTTACATCGCGCGTCTGACCGAAGGGATCGCGACCCTGGGTGCGGCCTTTGCGCCGAAGCGCGTAATTGTGCGTCTCTCTGATTTTAAATCGAACGAATACGCCAATCTGGTGGGCGGCGAGCGTTACGAGCCAGAAGAAGAGAACCCGATGCTGGGCTTCCGTGGTGCGGGCCGCTATGTCGCAGACAGCTTCCGCGACTGCTTCGCGCTGGAGTGTGAAGCGGTGAAACGAGTACGTAACGAAATGGGTCTGACTAACGTCGAGATTATGATTCCGTTTGTGCGCACCGTTGACCAGGCGGCGGCCGTGGTGGAAGAACTCGGTAAGCAGGGTCTGAAACGCGGTGAGAACGGCTTGAAGGTGATCATGATGTGTGAGATCCCGTCAAACGCCTTGCTGGCTGAACAGTTCCTGCAGTATTTCGACGGCTTCTCTATCGGTTCGAACGACATGACACAGCTGGCGTTGGGTCTGGACCGCGATTCTGGCGTGGTGTCTGCACTGTTTGATGAGCGCAACGAAGCGGTGAAGGCGCTGCTGTCGATGTCGATTCAGGCCGCCAAGAAACAAGGCAAATATGTTGGAATTTGTGGCCAGGGTCCTTCAGATCATGAAGACTTCGCTGCGTGGTTGATGGAGCAGGGTATTGATAGCCTGTCATTGAACCCAGATACCGTGGTGCAAACCTGGTTAAATCTGGCGGAATTGGATGCGGCTAAGCAGTAATCAGACATCAATTAGGGCGCGTTCGGGGTAAATCTGAAGCGTCCTTGATGAAATCATTAAGGCCAGCGCTGCTGGCCTTTTTTTTATCCATAAAAAATACAAAAAAAAAGCCCATCACAGGGGATGGGCAAAGACTACACACAGCAATTCTTCACTTTACTCAGGGGAAAAAGGTTGTTTAAAAATCAGTGGTTTGATCTCAAACATAGGATTCATGTTATTCATCAGGCTTGCTGGCGTCTTTAAGAATCCTCTTATTAGTTTAAAGCTGATAATCTTTTCTGAGCTTTTTTAACGGTTGCGCCTGATGATTCAGTTCGAAAAATAATCATTCCGTTAGCGAAATCCACCTAAAGCGCCTAAATCTGCGTTTTTTCTTAAAAATCGCTTATGAAAAATAAAGGGTGGTGCAGGCAATTATGTGACAGCGATTAAGTTGCTTTCAGCGCAGTAGGTAAGACAAATCAGAAGTGGGAGAAGAAGGCGGTGCATTTATCTGCACCGCTCGCGGATAAGGTCAGCTTTAAGGTTGCTCTTCCTCATGTTCGGCAAGAGCTTCGATGGCCGTTTGCGGGTCATCATCCGGGGCAGGCGCTTCATGCATCCACACGGAAACCAAACGATACGATACCGCTAGCACCACCGGGCCAATAAATAGCCCGATCATGCCGAAGGCGATCAATCCCCCGATAACTCCGGAAAGGATCAGAATCATCGGCAGATCCGCGCCCATACGAATCAGCATCGGACGCAACACGCTATCGAGCGTACCGACTACACAACTCCACACCAGTAATATCGTGCCCCAGGTGGTATCGCCACTCCAGTAGAGCCAGATGATAGCCGGTACCAGCACCACCAACGGCCCCAACTGCACCAGGCACGTCAGAATCATTAGCACGGTGAGCAAGGTGGCATAAGGGATGCCGGAAATCGCCAGGCCAATGCCGCCCAGCACACCCTGCACCAGCGCCGTCACCACCACACCCAGCGCCACGGCACGAATCGCTTGCCCAGCCAGCAGCACCGCCGCATCGCCGCGACGTCCGCCCATGCGATAAGCAAAGTGGCGAATGCCGTGGCCGACCTGCTCACCGCGCCAATAGAGCAACACGCTAAATAGCAGCATCACAGCGAGGTGAATCATAAAGCGGCCGAAGTGGCCGGCCTGCGCCACAAAGAAGCCGGTGGTGCGACCAATATAAGGCTGCAGTTGATTCAGAATCGCCGTACCGCCGCCATCGACCATTTTGTGATAGCTGGAGTAGGTTTTGTTGCCGACATACGGAATTTCGCGCAGCCAGACAAAATCCGGGAAAACCAGATGACGCTGCGTGGCCCAGGCAATCACCGGCGCGCTGTTGTCGATCAGGCTACTCACCAGCAGGGCAATGGGAATAATGAACAGCAGCAGTAAGAGAATGGTCATGGCGATCACCGCCAGCGATCGTCGTCCCCACAGCAAATGCTGCAAACGGATCATCAATGGCCAGGTCGCAATCACCACCATGCTGGCCCAGGCAAAGCCCAGAATAAAGGGTTGTACCACCCACAAGCAGGCGATGATCATGATGAGAATGAACATCAACGAGAACAGCAGTTGCGGTAGATCCATACCGCGTTGCAGGCTTTTCATCACAACGTTTTGACCTCAATTAATCCTTCGTGGTGGACCGCGTGGGCCCTGATCAATGATGAGCTATTTCCTGAAAATTAAACAGAAAAAAGCAGGTGTCGCGGAGGTCTTTCCTGAAAAAACAGCAGCCATTAAAAAAATATGATAAAACCAGTGGTTGAAAAAAATAACCACGCAAACGTTTACAACATCTCGGTCACGCAATAATGATCCCACAGATTTCCCAGGCGCCAGGCCTCGTTCAACTGGTGCTGACATTCCTGCAGTCATTAAAAGAACAAGGCTTTACCGGCGATACCGCCACCAGTTATGCCGATCGTCTCTCGCTTTCCACCGATAACAGCATTTATCAGCTGTTGCCCGATGCTGCGCTGTTTCCGCGTTCGACGGCGGACGTGGCGTTAATCGCTCGTTTGGCGAGCGAAACGCGGTTTAACAGCCTGGTGTTTACCCCACGCGGCGGCGGAACGGGTACCAACGGTCAGTCACTCAATCAGGGCATTGTGGTCGACATGTCGCGCTACATGAATCGCATCCTTGAAATCAATCCTGAACAGGGCTGGGTGCGTGTGGAAGCGGGCGTGGTGAAAGATCAGCTCAATGCCTGGTTGAAGCCTTATGGATTCTTCTTCTCGCCGGAGCTCTCCACCAGCAATCGCGCTACCTTAGGCGGCATGATCAATACCGATGCATCCGGGCAGGGCTCATTGGTCTACGGCAAAACGTCGGATCACGTGGAAGGGCTGCGGGCGGTGCTGCTCGGCGGCGATATCCTGGATACCCGCGCGATGCCCACCGAACTGGCTGAGCAACTGGCAACCACGCCCACCGCAGAGGGGCGTATTTATCATCAGGTGCTGAATCGCTGCCGCGATCAGCGTGACCTGATTCTGGATAAATTCCCTAAGCTTAACCGCTTCCTGACCGGTTATGACTTGCGTCATGTGTTCAGCGATGACATGCAAACCTTCGATCTGACGCGTTTGTTATGCGGTGCAGAAGGGACGCTGGCCTTTATTACGGAAGCGCGTCTGGACATCACGCCGATCCCTAAAGTGCGTCGTCTGGTGAACATCAAGTACGACTCCTTTGACTCTGCGCTGCGTAATGCACCGTTTATGGTGGAAGCCAAAGCGCTGTCAGTGGAAACCGTCGACTCAAAAGTGCTGAATCTGGCGCGTGAAGACATTGTCTGGCATTCGGTAAAAGAGCTGATTACCGATGTGCCGGACAAGGAAATGCTCGGCCTGAATATTGTTGAATTTGCCGGTGACAACGGCGAATTGATTGAACAGCAGGTCAACAGCCTGTGCGGTCGACTGGATGAGCTGATGGCGCAGCAGCAGGGCGGTGTGATCGGCTATCAACTGTGTAATGATTTAGGCGGTATCGAGCGCATCTATAATATGCGCAAAAAAGCGGTGGGCTTGCTGGGTAACGCCAAAGGGCGCGCCAAGCCGATTCCGTTTGTGGAAGACACGGCAGTTCCGCCAGAACAACTGGCGGATTACATCGTCGATTTCCGCGCCTTGCTCGATAGCCATGGCCTGAGTTATGGCATGTTTGGCCACGTGGACGCCGGTGTGCTGCACGTGCGTCCTGCGCTCGACATGTGCGATCCGCAGCAAGAGATGCTGATGAAGCAAATCTCCGACGAAGTGGTGGCGCTGACCGCACGCTACGGCGGATTACTGTGGGGTGAGCACGGTAAAGGATTCCGCGCGCAGTACAGCCCGGAATTTTTTGGCGAGACGCTGTTCAACGAACTGCGCGCAATTAAAGCCGCCTTCGATCCTGATAATCGCCTGAACCCCGGCAAGATTTGCACCCCGCTGGGCAGCAACGAGCCGATGATGCAGGTGGATGCGGTGAAACGCGGCACTTACGATCGTCAGATTCCGGTCACGGTGCGAACTGACTGGCGCGGCGCCATGGAGTGCAACGGCAACGGCTTATGCTTCAACTTTGATGCGCGCAGCCCGATGTGCCCGTCGATGAAGATTACCCGCAACCGTATCCATTCGCCGAAAGGACGCGCGACGCTAACGCGTGAATGGTTGCGTTTGCTGTCAGAGCAGGGCGTTGATCCCTCGCAGTTGGAACAGGCGCTGCCTAAACAGGGTGCCAGCCTGCGCACACTGATCCAACGCACGCGTAACTCCTGGCACGCGAAGCAGGGCGAGTATGACTTTTCTCATGAAGTGAAAGAGGCGATGTCAGGCTGTTTAGCCTGCAAAGCCTGTTCGACGCAGTGCCCGATTAAGATTGATGTACCGGGCTTCCGCTCGCGCTTCCTGCAGCTTTATCACACGCGCTATTTGCGTCCGATGAGCGATCATCTGGTGGCAACGGTAGAGAGTTATGCGCCTTTGATGGCCAAAGCGCCAAAGGTGTTCAACTTCTTCCTCAAGCAGCCGTGGGTGCGCGATCTGAGTAAAACCCACATTGGCATGGTCGATCTGCCATTGCTCTCCTCTCCAAGCCTGAAACAGCAGCTCGGCGGCCATCCGGCGATGAGTTTGACGCTGGAACAGCTTGAAGCGATGGATAGTGCGCAACGTGAAAACTGTGTACTGGTGGTGCAGGATCCGTTCACCAGCTATTACGAAGCGCAGCTGGTGACCGATTTCGTCAAATTGATTGAGAAGCTGGGTTACCGCCCGGTGTTATTACCCTTCTCACCTAATGGCAAAGCACAACATGTGAAAGGCTTCCTGCAGCGCTTTGCGCGCACTGCCGGCAAAACCGCCGAGTTTCTTAATCGTGTCGCCCAATTGGGAATGCCGATGGTTGGGGTCGATCCCGCAACGGTACTGTGTTATCGCGATGAATATCAGGAAGTGCTGGGTGAGCAGCGCTGTGAGTTCAAGGTGCAACTGGTCCACGAATGGTTGCAGCAAGCCCTTGATGCGCGCGCGGTGCAGACTGCCAGCGGCGAGGCCTGGTATCTGTTTGCACACTGCACTGAAGTCACTGCGCTGCCCTCAACGCCGAATGAGTGGCAGGACATCTTTGCGCGTTTCGGTGCGAAGCTGGAGAACGTCAACGTCGGGTGTTGCGGTATGGCGGGGACGTACGGACATGAGAGCAAGAACCTCGAAAATTCGCTCGGCATCTACGAACTCTCATGGCATCCGCAGTTACAGAAACTGCCACGTCAGCGTTGTCTGGCGACAGGTTTCTCCTGTCGCAGCCAGGTTAAACGCGCCGAGGGCAATGGCATGCGCCATCCGCTGCAGGCATTACTGGAAATGATGTAAACAAATTGTAGGAGTCGTCACAAAGCTGGATTAGAATATCCAGCCTGCGTGACGGACGAAATCACTCTGCAGGCTGGTGGCTTTATCCCACTCGCCGCTGAGCGCCAGTTGATGACACAAGCGAGTCAACGACAGGCGCGCCAGTTGATAGGCCTGAATACGGAATAAACGGTCGCGATCGGCATTACCCATCTCCTGCACTAAGCGGTGATGGAGCTTGCCCATGGCATGCAGATAGCTTTGGTCGTCGCCGTTAAGCTCGCAGATTTCTGCCATGTCGAGACAGGTGTCGTTAAAGCGACGCAGTTGGTCAATAGTACAATCGGTGCGGTTGAGCTTAGCCTGAGCCATGTAGAAGTCGACGGTGATATCACGCACTGAAAACTTATATTCATCGATTTTGTGTTGTAACCAGGCTGAGACGGTAAGCGTCATGTCGCTACCTTAAATGGGTTAATGATAATCATTATCATATTCAACCGCGTCAGGAATGCAATTCCCGCAATGAATTTTTTTGATTTCCTTTGCCTGTTACTAAAATCGGCAATAACAATCTCTTTACATTGAAGAAAGGCGTAACCTATCAATCATGACGATGTCGTAAAGTTGAATTTCTAAATTTTACGTCATTTTAACGGGTTACGCGGGTGTGGCGCGCACGGGAATGCCGCTCACAAGCTCGATTGAAGAGACTATGCTTAATAAAGCAACAGTAAAAAACAGCACGAGATGATTATCCCTGCAAAACAAGAGGTTGAAGTGGTATCTGATATCACTACCATAGGGGGATAGCCTGAAAAGGCCCAGACTTACGAGGTAGCACTATGTCATCAGTAAATGCAGCTTCCTTTTCACCCGACGATTTCGTCTGGAAAGGGCTTACGCTGACCGAATCGGCAGCGAAACAGATTCTTAACCTGGTTGAGGCGGATCCTGAAGTTAAGGGCCTTAGATTGGGTGTGAAGCAGTCCGGCTGTGCCGGTTTTGGGTACGTTATGGATCTGACAAAAGAGCCAGCCGATGACGACCTGACGTTTGAGCAATTCGGCGCAAAATTATTTGTGCCTCTTCAGGCTATGCCGTTTGTTGACGGTACCGAACTGGATTATGTCCGTGAAGGCCTGAACCAGATTTTTAAATTCAACAACCCTAAAGCTCAGCACGCCTGCGGGTGCGGTGAGAGCTTTGGCGTCGAGTAAGTAAAATGTCACGACACAGCGAAGCATCTGACGATGTACAAACGTGGGAAGGTAGCCTTAATTATAAAGAAGGCTTCTTTACCCAGTTGCAAACCGACGAATTGGCACACGGCATCAATGAAGATGTGGTGCGTGCTATTTCGGCCAAACGTAACGAACCTGAGTGGATGCTGGAATTCCGCCTCAAGGCTTTCCGTGCCTGGTTAGAGATGGAAGAGCCACACTGGTTGAAAGCTAACTACGCCTCACTCGATTATCAGGACTACAGCTACTATTCCGCGCCGTCTTGCGGCAACTGTGATGATAGCTGCGCGTCTGAACCGGGTGCGAAGCAAACCTCTGGCAGCGTCGCGTCAAGCGATTACCTGACCAAAGAAGTGGAAGACGCTTTCAATCAGTTGGGTGTTCCGGTACGTGAAGGACGTGAAGTCGCGGTTGATGCGATTTTTGACTCCGTATCCGTTTCCACCACCTACCGTGACAAACTGGCTGAGCAAGGCATTATCTTCTGCTCATTCGGCGAAGCGATTCACGATCATCCAGAGCTGGTGCAGAAGTATCTCGGTACTGTGGTTCCCCACAACGATAACTTCTTCGCGGCATTGAACTCTGCTGTGGCCTCAGACGGGACTTTTGTCTACATCCCTAAAGGCGTGCGTTGCCCGATGGAGCTGTCGACTTATTTCCGTATCAACGCGGCGAAAACCGGTCAGTTCGAACGTACCATTCTGATCGCCGATGAAGACAGCTATGTCAGCTATATCGAAGGCTGCTCAGCCCCGGTGCGTGACACCTACCAGTTGCATGCCGCAGTGGTTGAGGTGATCATCCACAAAAATGCCGAAGTGAAATACTCCACCGTACAGAACTGGTTCCCGGGCGGTGAAGGCGAGGGTGGTATCCTCAACTTCGTGACCAAGCGTGCGCTGTGTGAAGGCGACCACAGCAAGATGTCCTGGACGCAGTCTGAGACCGGTTCAGCCATCACCTGGAAATACCCAAGCTGCATTTTGCGCGGTGACTATTCCGTGGGTGAGTTCTACTCCGTGGCGCTGACCAGCGGCCGTCAGCAGGCGGATACCGGCACCAAGATGATCCACATTGGTAAGAACACCAAGTCGACCATCATCTCGAAAGGGATCTCCGCCGGTAAGAGTGAGAACACCTATCGTGGTCTGGTGAAAATCATGCCAACCGCGACCAACGCGCGTAACTTCACCCAGTGTGACTCGATGCTGATTGGTGCCGAATGCGGTGCGCACACCTTCCCATATGTGGAAACGCGCAACAACACGGCACAGCTGGAACATGAAGCCACGACTTCGCGTATTGGTGAAGACCAGATGTTCTACTGCCTGCAGCGCGGCATTAGCGAAGAAGATGCGATCTCAATGATCGTCAACGGCTTCTGCAAAGACGTTTTCTCCGAGCTGCCACTGGAATTCGCCGTGGAAGCGCAAAAACTGTTGGCTATCAGCCTTGAGCACAGTGTGGGCTGATGCCACACGCGTTGCCGGAAGCAATGTGAAGGAAAGAGTATGTTAAGCATTAAAGATTTACAGGTTAGCGTTGAAGACAAAGAGATTTTGCGCGGTCTGAACCTTGAAGTGAAACCAGGCGAAGTCCACGCCATCATGGGCCCTAACGGCTCAGGTAAAAGTACCCTGTCTGCAACGCTGGCAGGTCGTGAAGATTACGAAGTGACCGGTGGTTCTGTCAGCTTCCATGGCAAAGACCTGCTTGAGCTGGAGCCAGAAGAGCGCGCCGGCGAAGGCATCTTCATGGCGTTCCAGTATCCGGTTGAAATCCCGGGCGTCAGCAACCAATTCTTCCTGCAAACCTCTGTGAATGCGGTGCGCAAATACCGTGAGCAGGAAGAGCTGGATCGTTTTGATTTCCAGGACTTCATCGAAGACAAAATTAAACTGCTGAAGATGCCTGAAGATCTGCTGACCCGTTCAGTGAACGTCGGCTTCTCCGGTGGTGAGAAGAAGCGTAACGACATTCTGCAGATGGCTGCTCTTGAGCCAGAACTGTGCATCCTGGATGAAACCGACTCCGGTCTGGATATCGATGCGCTGAAAATCGTCGCTGAAGGCGTTAACAGCCTGCGTGACGGTAAGCGTTCATTCATTATAGTGACCCACTACCAGCGCATCCTGGATTACATCAAGCCAGATCACGTGCACGTGCTGTATCAGGGCAAAATCGTTAAGTCTGGCGATTTCTCGCTGGTTAAACAGCTGGAGGAGCAAGGCTATGGCTGGCTTACCGACGAAGAGTGATAACGCCCTGCAACAGTGGCATCACCTGTTTGAATCGCGCGGTGAGGTGCGTTCTCTGCAGGCACAGCAGCACTGGCAGCAATTAATGCGTGTCGGCTTGCCGACCCGTAAGCATGAAAACTGGAAATACACCGCGCTGGATGGCCTGTTCTCCAACCAGTTCGTGTTGCCAGAAGCGCAGACCGTGACGGCGGAACAGGTTGCTGAATTGGCGCTACCGGTGGATGCGGTGCGTCTGGTGTTTGTTGATGGCCGCTTCCAGCCTGAGCTGAGCGCGCGCGACACCGATCTGTTTGACGTGCAGCACAGCCGTGCGGCTGAACGCCGCCCGTTGCCGGCTGCGGTGCAGCCAGAAGTGTTCCTGCATCTCACCGAAAGCCTGGCGGAAGAAGTGACTTCCATTCGTCTGGCGCGCGGCAAATCGGCGGCACGTCCGCTGTATTTACTGCACATCACCAGCGGCAAAGCCGATGCGCTGAACACCGTTCATCACCGCCATCATCTTGAGCTGGAGCAGAGCGCCGAAGCTGAAGTGATTGAGCATTACGTGACGCTGAACGGTGCGGCCCACTTTACCGGTGCTCGCTTTACCTTTGCTGTCGCCGACAATGCCCAGTTGAAACACATCAAGCTGGCGTTCGAAGAGAGCAGTAGCTATCACTTTGCACACAATGACATCGTCATTGGTCGTGATGCACAGGTCAGCAGCACCAGCTTCCTGCTGGGTGCTGGCTTGTCTCGTCACAACACCAGCGTGCAGCTCAACGGTGAAAACACCCAGCTTTCACTGAACAGTCTGGTGCTGCCGATCAACGCAGAAGTGGCGGATACCCGCAGCTATCTGGAACACAACAAAGGCTACTGCCTGAGTCGTCAGCTGCACAAAACCATCTCGCGCGATAAAGGCCGTTCGATTTTCAACGGTCACATTAAAGTGGCGAAGCATGCACTGAAAACCGACGGACAGATGACCAACAACAACCTGTTGCTCGGTCGCCTGGCGGAAGTGGATACCAAGCCGCAGCTGGAAATCTATGCGGATGACGTGAAGTGCAGCCATGGTGCGACCATCGGCCGTATCGACGATGAGCAGATGTTCTATCTGCGCTCGCGTGGTATCCCTGAAGATGCCGCACAGCAGATGATTATCCATGCGTTCGCGGCTGAATTGACCGAACTGCTGGAAGAAGAACCGCTGCGCCAGCTGGTGCTGGAACGCATTAGTGCGCGTTTCCCTGGAGTTGAGTTATGACTTTCGATCTCGAACGAATCAGAGCGGAATTTCCGATTCTGAAACGTGAGGTCAACGGACATCCGCTGGCCTACCTTGATAGCGCGGCCAGCGCTCAGCGCCCGCTCGCGGTCATCAATGCGGAAAGTTATTTTTACCAGCACGGCTATGCAGCCGTGCACCGTGGCATTCACTCGCTCAGTGCGCAAGCCACCACCGATATGGAAAACGTGCGCACCCAAGCCTCGCGTTTTCTCAATGCGGCATCGCCCGAAGAGATTATCTTCGTTAAAGGCACCACTGAAGGCATCAATCTGGTAGCCAACAGCTGGGGCGGCAGTCAGCTGCAATCGGGCGATAACATCATCATCACGGAGATGGAGCACCACGCTAATATCGTGCCGTGGCAGATGGTGGCGCAGCGCACCGGGGCTGAAATTCGCGTTCTGCCGCTTAACGAGCAGGGCGAACTGGCTGTTGAGCAGCTGAGCGGGCTGATTGATAGCCGCACGCGCCTGCTGGCAGTGGCGCACGTTTCTAACGTGCTCGGTACAGTCAATCCGGTGAAAGCCATCGTGGCGCAGGCGAAAGCCGCGGGTGTTGTCACGCTGGTGGACGGTGCGCAGGCGGTGATGCATCACAAAGTGGATGTGCAGGATATCGATTGCGATTTCTACGTCTTCTCTGGCCATAAAATTTATGGCCCGACCGGTATCGGCGTGTTGTATGCGCGTAAAGCGCTACAGGAGATCATGCCACCCTGGGAAGGCGGTGGTTCGATGATCGATCAGGTGATGCTGCCAACCGGCACCACCTGGAACAGCACGCCATGGCGTTTTGAAGCTGGCACACCGAATACCGGTGGCATTATCGGCTTAGGCGCGGCGCTGAACTGGATCAGTGAGCTGGGATTGGATGTCATCAACGAACGTGAGACCTCTCTGATGCGTTACGCATTAGATAAGCTCGCGTCGGTACCCGACCTGATTATCTACGGTCCGGCACAACGCAGTGGCGTGGTGGCATTCAACCTTGGTAAGCATCATGCCTTTGACGTCGGGAGTTTCCTCGATCAATACGGCATTGCCATCCGCACCGGACATCATTGCGCTATGCCTCTGATGCGCCACTATGCGGTGCCCGCAATGTGTCGTGCCTCATTTGCGCTGTATAACAGTGAAGAAGAAGCCGATCGCCTGGCAGCAGGTTTGACGCGTATTCATCGTCTGCTGGGCGGTTGAGCAGATTTCAGGAGTTATCCATGGCGAATTTGCCAGAAAAAGAGAAGCTGGTGCGCAACTTTAACCGTTGCGCAAACTGGGAAGAGAAGTATCTCTACATCATTGAACTCGGTGCGAAATTACCAGAATCCTCTGAAAGCTTACAGCAGCCAGAGTATGTGATTTCGGGTTGTCAGAGTCAGGTGTGGATCCGCATGACCCCACAAGCTGATGGCACCATCGCCTTTGAAGGCGACAGTGATGCCGCCATTGTTAAAGGTTTGATTGCGGTAGTATTTAGCCTCTATCAGGGCTTGCAAGCGCAGGAGATTCTCGCGCTGGATGTCGGTCATTGGTTCGCAGAATTAGAGTTGACTCAACACCTCACTCCTACACGTTCTCAAGGATTGGAAGCGATGATTCGCGCGATCCGTCATAACGCTCAAAGCCTCAGCTAAGTTACACTCTCCAGACCCCGGCATGACCGGGGTCTGTTCCATCCGACAAAGAGAAAATTGCATGAAACCAGCGTTACGTTTAGCCGGTGCATTGCTGTTGTCCTGCTTCGGACTTTCTGCACCTGCATTTGCAACGGAATATCCCCTGCCAGCCGATAACAGCCGTTTAATTGGCGAGAATACCCTGACCACTGTCCCTGACGACAAACGGCCCTTAGAGAGCATTGCAGCGCATTATAAGATTGGGATGCTCGGCATGCTGGAGGCCAACCCTGGCGTCGATCCCTGGCTGCCCAAAGCGGGGACGCAACTGACGGTTCCATTACAAATGCTGCTGCCTGATGCACCCCGTGAAGGTATCGTCATCAACCTTGCGGAACTACGTCTCTACTATTATCCGAAAGGGGAGAATCGCGTGGTGGTGTATCCGATCGGTATTGGCCAGTTGGGCGCCGCGACACCAAGTATGGTCACCAGTATCAGCCAGAAAATCCCCAATCCCACCTGGACGCCTACCGTCAATATCCGCAAACGCTACGCGAAAGAGGGCATCACCTTACCGGGTGTCGTTCCGGCCGGGCCAGACAACCCGATGGGCCTGTTTGCGATGCGTCTGGCGCGCGGTACCGGCCAGTATTTGATTCACGGCACCAACGCCGATTTCGGTATTGGGATGCGCGTGAGCTCGGGTTGTATTCGTTTGCGTCCGGATGATATCGAAGCGCTGTTCAACAGCGTGCCAAAGGGAACGAGGGTGCAGATCGTTAACGAGCCGATCAAGTATGCGGTGGAACCGGATGGCAAGCGTTACGTTGAGGTGCATCAGCCGTTGTCGCGCAATGAGAAGGACGATCCGCAAACCATGCCAATTGCGTTGACTGCGAAATCTAAGGCGTTTATCAATAGTCAGAAGAGTGATACCGCACTGATCAAAGAGGCGATGGCGCGTCGTTCAGGGATGCCGGTACTGGTGAGCAGCGGCGAACCCGTCACGCAGGACACGGTGTTGCCGGATGTGCTGCAAACACAGCAGAGTGGCGCTGGGGCAGGACAAGCGACCATCAGTCAGGCGATGGGTGAGAGCGGCGAGAAACCCTGATTCAGAAGCAAAATCAGGACAAAAAAAATGGTGCCACATGGGCACCATTTTTCAAACCAGAACTCTTACTTACGGTAAGAGTGAGCCTGGTTGTCCAGACGCTGGTTAGCGCGAGCTGCGTCATCTTTAGCAGCCTGAACGTCAGAACGGATTGCGTTCACGTCGTTGCTCAGCTGGTCAACTTTAGCGTTCAGAGTCTGAACGTCTGAAGACAGCTGGTCGATTTTAGCGTTGCTTGAGCAACCAGCCAGCAGAGTTGAACCCAGAATTACCGCGCCCAGTACCAGTTTAGTACGATTCATTATTAATACCCTCTAGAATTGAGTTAATCTCCATGTAGCGTTACAAGTATTACACAAAGCTTTTTGAGTTGAGAATAAATTTTTGATGAGAACATGCTTAAATTTGATCGTTCGCTCAAAGAAGCAGCGTTTCGCAGAAGATGATGAAAATATTTAGCTAAAACAGAGAGATTTAATCGGACTAACCTTAATTGTGCGGGATATTGAATAGTTATTATCGATTGGAAAAATCTGGATTTTGTATTAGCGCAAGAATAAAAAAAGCGCCCCGTAAAGGCGCTTTTAAATAAAACTTCAGGCAAAAATCAGAGTACGTGGACTGAAGCGGTGTTGGTCGTGCCACTTGGAACCAGTGCACCTGATACCATCACCACAACGTCGCCTTTCTGTGCATAGCCACTTTCCAGCGCCATTTCCTTGCCAATACGGTAGAAATCATCCGTTGAGGCAATTTCAGTCACCAGACGCGTCTCCACACCTTTGCTCAGAATCAGCTGACGTGCGGTGGTCGCATTGGTGGTCAGCGCCAGAATGGTGGCATCCGGGAAGTATTTACGAATCGCTTTAGCAGACTTACCGCCTTCGGTCGCCACCACAATCACAGGGGCTTCCAGCTTTTCTGCTGTTTCCACTGCGCCACGGCAAACCGCTTCGGTGATGCGCAGTTTGCGTGAATCCTGCAGCTCGCCAATGCGAGATTTCATTACGCGGTCGGTACGCTCACAGATAGTGGCCATGATGGTCACAGATTCCAGCGGGTAACGACCCTTAGCACTTTCACCAGACAGCATTACTGCATCAGTACCATCGAGGATGGCGTTCGCCACGTCGCCTGCTTCCGCGCGGGTAGGGCGCGGGTTCTTGATCATAGAATCCAGCATCTGCGTCGCGGTAATGACCACTTTGCGTGCTTTGTTACATTTCTTGATCATCATCTTCTGCGCGAAGATCACTTCTTCAACCGGGATCTCAACGCCCAGGTCACCACGTGCAACCATAATGCCGTCAGACGCTTCCAGAATCTCGTCGAAGTTGTTCAGGCCTTCCTGGTTTTCGATTTTAGAGATGATCTGGATATGCTCGCCACCGTGGGCTTTCAGATGTTCACGGATTTCCAGCACATCTGAACGTTTACGGATAAAGGAAGCCGCGACGAAATCAACGCCTTGCTCGCAACCGAAGATCAGGTCACGTTTGTCTTTTTCAGCCAGCGCTGGCAGCTGGATGGAAACGCCAGGCAGGTTAACGCCTTTGTTTTCGCCCAGGTCGCCGTTGTTCAGCACGTTACAAACGACAGTGTTTTCTGTGACTTCAGTAACCTGCATACCAATCAGGCCATCATCGACCAACACGGTGTTGCCGATTTTCAGATCTTCGGTGAAGCCTGCATAGGTCACAGCAACACGTTCGCTGTTACCAATCACTGACTGATCGGTGGTGAAAGTGAAAGTCTGGCCGGCTTTTAATGAAACATCGTTGCCGCCTTCCAGTTTAATGGTACGAATTTCAGGACCTTTGGTGTCCAGCAGAATCGCGGCCTGACGACCGGTTTTTTCCATGACGGCACGCATGTTAGTGATGCGCTGACCATGTTCGGCATAATCCCCGTGTGAGAAGT
This sequence comes from Pantoea sp. Taur, assembly GCF_009830025.1. Classification (NCBI taxonomy): domain Bacteria; kingdom Pseudomonadati; phylum Pseudomonadota; class Gammaproteobacteria; order Enterobacterales; family Erwiniaceae; genus Pantoea; species Pantoea sp. Taur. Next base: position 3,369 of record NZ_SZZZ01000006.1, on the reverse strand, counting down.
TCAGGCGCATGACGTTCATGCCCGCTTCCAGCAGTTGAGTCAGCATCTCTTCAGATTCGGTTTTCGGACCGATAGTACAAACAATCTTGGTCTTTTTCATGTCAGGTTTTCTGTAAGTTGTGATGGATGATAGAGGTCGGGATTCGCGGCGTTTGGCAGCGAAGTGAAAATGTGTATGGTGTTGGTTTGGATCGTACAGGAGTAAGAATAGGTGACAGAGGCTAAGCGTGCAGAGAAGTTATGCAGTACGCGAGGGAACTGGCAGAGCAGTGTTGCGCAAATCATTTGAGTTGTTGGCATAGGCACGTTAGCGCTGAAACCTTTCAGGTGGACAACGCGGCATAGTATAGACGCTAAGTATGCGAAAACCAATATAAAAGCTGATAGAGAAAACGATACAGATCAAGGAAAGGGGTGTTGCGCAAAGGGAGAGAAAACAAAAAGTGGTGCGCTCTAATGGACTCGAACCATCGACCCCCACCATGTCAAGGTGGTGCTCTAACCAACTGAGCTAAGAGCGCATTTTAGAAATTTGGTGCGTCCGAGTGGACTCGAACCACCGACCCCCACCATGTCAAGGTGGTGCTCTAACCAACTGAGCTACGGACGCACTTGGTGCGCTCTAATGGACTCGAACCATCGACCCCCACCATGTCAAGGTGGTGCTCTAACCAACTGAGCTAAGAGCGCAACATGCTGTCAGGGCGACAGCGGGGACGAATATTAACGGCAGGCCGCGATGCTGGCAAGGGAAAAAATGATTTTCCATGACGACTGACCAGCATCTGTGCGACCCGCTGTTTTTTTAGGCATTGCGGGGGCAAATAACGGCCTGTTCAGCGACTTAGCGGGCCGCGCGCGCCAAAATTATCTGCGCCGGCAAACGTTGCAACCGAAGAATACGCCAAATCATCATCACGGCAGCAGACGTCAGGCCGACAATAAATCCACACCAGAATCCAGCCGGACCGAGTTGCGGTACCACCCAGTCGGTCAGCGCCAGAATATAACCCACCGGTAAACCCAGTACCCAATAGGCAATCAGGGTGATAAAGAAGATGGAGCGCGTATCTTTGTAGCCGCGCAGAATCCCGCTACCAATGACCTGAATGGAATCTGAGAACTGATAGATGGCAGCGAGCAGCATCAGCTGGGCGGCCAGCGTAATCACTTCTGGATTGGCGGTATACAGTGCGGCGATATGTTCACGGAAGGTGATGGTGAAGATCGCTGTGATAGCGGCCATGCTGATACCGACACCTTGTCCGGTCCATGCCGCCACACGCGCCTGTTCCGTTGAGCCCTGCCCAAGACGATATCCCACGCGGATGGTGGTCGCGACACCGAGTGACAGTGGCAGAACGAACATCAGCGAACTGAAGTTGAGCGCAATTTGATGCCCCGCGACTTTGACGATCCCCAGCGGCGAAACCAGCAGTGCCACCACCGCAAACAAGGTGACCTCAAAGAACAGTGCCAGCGCCACCGGTAACCCGAGGTTAAAAAGCCGAGACAAGATGACGCGTGAGGGCGGTGACCAGCGGCTGTTCATGCGAATATCGCGCATGCTCGCCATGCGTTTCAGCCAGAAACGCATCACCATAAACATCACCCAGTACACCGAGGCGGTGGCAACACCACATCCTACCCCGCCAAGAGCCGGCATACCGAAATGACCGTAAATAAAGACGTAGTTCAGGGGAATGTTAACCAGCAAACCTAAAAAGCCTAGCAGCATGGCTGGCTTGGTTTTTGATAAACCTTCGCACTGATTACGCGCCACCTGGAAGAACAGGTAGCCCGGCGCACCCCACAGTAATGCATGGAGATAGCCTTCGGCTTTAGCCGCCAGTTGCGGATCGATATCGTGCATGGCATGAATCAAATAGCCGGCATTCCACAACACCACCATGATCAGAAATGCGACGGCCAGTGCCAGCCAGTAACCCTGACGCACTTGTTCCGCGATGCGTTCGCGGCGTCCTGAACCGTTGAATTGCGCAACGGTGGGCGTCAACGCCAGCAGAAGACCATGACCGAACAGAATGGCGGGAAGCCAGATAGAGGTGCCGACAGCAACGGCGGCCATATCCGTGGCGCTCACCGCACCGGCCATAATGGTATCCACAAAACCCATCGCCGTCTGAGCCACCTGAGCAAGGATGACCGGGATCGCGAGGGCCAGCAATTGACGCGCTTCTGTTAAATACTTCTGCACGTAACACCTGCTTAAATTAAGAAGAGAAGAGGGGAGATATCCCCAAAGAATGCGCGGCTAGTGTAGCGGTAGCGCTGCGTTCCACCAAACTTTGATCGCATTTTGTTAAGTTAATTGTGTAAAGTTTGAACTCCGGCAAATTAAACCGCGCTGCTCAAGCTGTGATAAACTGGCGCAAACTTCGCAGAGGCTGAGAGTATGTTTACTGGAATTGTGCAGGGCACGGCCGAAATTATCGCCGTAGAAGAAAAAGAGTTGTTTCGTACCCATATCGTACGTCTGCCGGAAGAACTTTTACCGGGATTAGCGTTGGGTGCCTCGGTGGCGCACAACGGTTGCTGCCTGACGGTGACGGCGATTGAGGGCGATCGCGTGAGCTTCGACCTTATCAAAGAAACCCTGCGCATTACCAACCTGGGTGAATTAGCGGTTGGCGATGTGGTGAATATTGAGCGCGCGGCGAAGTTCAGTGACGAAATTGGTGGACATTTAATGTCTGGCCATATTATGACCACAGCAGAAATCTGCAAAATCATCCAGTCTGAAAATAACCGTGAAGTGTGGTTTAAATTACAGGATGCTTCTCAGATCAAATATATCCTGCATAAAGGTTTCGTCGGTATCGATGGCATCAGCCTGACCGTGGGTGACGTCACTAAAAGCAAATTCTGTGTGCACCTGATTCCGGAAACGCTGGAGCGCACCACGCTGGGTGCGAAAAAACTGGGGCACAAAGTGAACATTGAGATCGATCCCCATACTCAGGCGATTGTCGAGACGGTGGAACGCGTTTTGGCCCAACGTGAAGCCGCGGCTATCGCGCTGGCGCAAGCCGCAGACGCTGAGTAATCCAATAAAAAAAGGCGCCGCGGCGTAATGCCGATCAGTTAAGACAAAAATGATCGGTTGAACGATCCGGCAGTTCTGCAAGAATCCGTAATCTCTCAGGGATTACGGATTTTTTTATGCTTCTCAGTCAGGCTCTCGATATCGTTCATAAGTTTACGCCTCAGGAATTCTCGGGGCTTTCCGATCTCCTTTCTCCTGAACTCATTGACGAGTGTCTCGCTGATACCGGGACAGTGACGTTACGAAAGCGCCGTTTATCGATGGAAATGATGGTCTGGGCTGTAACCGGCATGGCACTTTTT